>DASVPJ010000036.1:0-68304 GCA_036382875.1 Mycobacteriales bacterium | reverse complement strand
CTCGGGCCGCCTCGGCGGCGCCGAGATGAGCCGCTCGGAGTTCTACCGCGAGGGCCGCGTCCCGCTGCACACGCTGCGCGCGAACATCGACTACGGCTTCTACGAGGCCCGGACGACGTTCGGCCGCATCGGCGTGAAGGTCTGGATCTACAAGGGCGACGTCGTGCAGTCCCGCGCCGAGCGCGAGGCGGCCGAGGCCGCGGTGCGCGCGTCGCAGGCGCAGCGCCGTCCCCGCAAGGGCCCGCGCTCGTCGGCGGCCGGCATGGCCGGTGCCGCGGACGCGCTGCCCGTGGAGGCGACGACGCCGGCCGAGCCGGCCGCGCCGCAGCAGGGCGAGGTCTCCGCGGCCCCGGTCGAGACGCCGGTCGAAATCGCGGGCGACGTCGCGACGACGGAAGGGAGCGCCGAGTAATGCTGATCCCCCGTCGTGTGAAGCACCGCAAGCAGCACCACCCGGACCGCAGCGGCGCGGCCAAGGGCGGCACCCGGGTGACGTTCGGCGAGTTCGGCATCCAGGCGCTGGAGTCGGCGTACGTCACCAACCGGCAGATCGAGTCGGCGCGTATCGCGATGACCCGGCACATCCGGCGTGGCGGCAAGGTCTGGATCAACATCTACCCGGACCGCCCGCTCACGAAGAAGCCCGCCGAGACCCGCATGGGCTCCGGCAAGGGCTCGCCGGAGTGGTGGATCGCGAACATCAAGCCGGGGCGCGTGATGTTCGAGCTGTCGGGCGTTCCGGAGCCCGTGGCCGCCGAGGCGATGCGCCGCGCGATGCACAAGCTGCCGATGAAGTGCCGGTTCGTGAAGCGGGAGGTGGGCGAGTAATGGCCGAGGCCAAGGAGCTCCGCGACCTGACCGACGACGAGCTGGTCGACCGGCTGCGCGAGGCGAAGCAGGAGCTGTTCAACCTGCGGTTCCAGAACGCCACCGGGCAGCTCGACAACAACCGGCGCCTGCAGCTCGTGCGCCGGGACATCGCCCGCATCTACACCGTGATGCGCCAGCGCGAGCTGGCCGCGTTGGCCGGCGGTGCCGCGTAATGGGAGACGCAGTGACTGAGACGCGTGGCTTCCGCAAGGTCCGTGAGGGCCTCGTGGTCAGCGACAAGATGGACAAGACCGTGGTGGTCGCCGTCGAGGACCGGGTCCAGCACCCACTCTACGGCAAGACCATGCGGCGCACGAACAAGCTGAAGGCCCACGACGAGACCAACGCCTGCGGCGTCGGCGACCGCGTGCGCCTGATGGAGACCCGACCGCTGTCGGCCAGCAAGCGCTGGCGCGTGGTGGAGATCCTGGAGAAGGCGAAGTGATTCAGCAGGAGAGCCGACTCCGTGTGGCCGACAACACGGGCGCCAAGGAGATCCTCTGCATCCGCGTGCTCGGCGGCTCCGGCCGCCGCTACGCGCGGATCGGCGACATCATCGTCGGGACCGTCAAGGACGCCCTCCCGGGCGCCGGCGTGAAGCGCGGTGACGTCGTCAAGGCGGTCGTCGTGCGGACCGCCAAGGAGAAGCGCCGCCCGGACGGGTCGTACATCAAGTTCGACGAGAACGCCGCGGTGCTCATCAAGGACGGCGGGGACCCGCGCGGCACGCGCATCTTCGGCCCGGTCGGCCGCGAGCTGCGCGACAAGAAGTTCATGAAGATCATCTCGCTCGCGCCGGAGGTGTTGTAGATGGACGTCCGCAAGGGCGACCGGGTGCGCGTCATCACCGGCAAGGACAAGGGCGGCGAGGGGCGCGTGATCCAGGCGTTCCCGAAGGAGGACAAGGTCCTCGTCGAGGGCGTCAACCGCATCAAGAAGCACACCAAGATCACGTCGAACCAGCGTGGCGCGCAGAGCGGCGGCATCGTGACGCAGGAGGCGCCGGTACACGTCTCCAACGTGCAGGTCGTCTGCGGCTCGTGCGGCAAGCCCGCGCGCATCGGCCACCGCCGCAACGAGAACAACCAGTCGGTCCGCGTCTGCCGCCGCTGCGGCGGGGACCTCTAGGAGACGACGAACAATGACCGCCACCGACGAGCGCCCGACCGCGCCGGCCCCGCGCCTGCGCGAGCGCTACCGCTCCGAGATCGTGCCCGCGCTCCAGCAGGAGTTCTCCTACGGCAACCCGATGCAGGTGCCGCGGGTGGTCAAGGTCGTCGTCAACATGGGCGTCGGCGAGGCCGCCAAGGACTCCAAGCTCATGGACGGCGCGCTGCGCGACCTGACCGCCATCACCGGGCAGAAGCCGTCGGTCCGCCGCGCGACCAAGTCGATCGCGCAGTTCAAGCTGCGCGAGGGCATGGCGATCGGCGCGAAGGTGACGCTGCGCGGCGACCGGATGTGGGAGTTCCTCGACCGGCTCGTGTCGGTGTCGCTCCCGCGCATCCGCGACTTCCGCGGGCTGTCGCCGAAGCAGTTCGACGGCAACGGCAACTACACGTTCGGCGTCACGGAGCAGTCGATCTTCCACGAGATCGACTACGACAAGATCGACCGCCCGCGTGGCATGGACATCACCGTCGTCACGACGGCCAAGACCGACGACGAGGGTCGCGCGCTGCTCAAGCAGCTCGGCTTCCCGTTCAAGGAGTCCTAGACATGGCCAAGAAGGCCCTGATCAACAAGGCCGCGGCGAAGCCGAAGTTCGCGGTCCGCGGGTACACGCGCTGCAACCGCTGCGGGCGGCCGCGTTCGGTGTACCGGGCGTTCGGCCTGTGCCGGATCTGCCTGCGCGAGATGGCCCACGCCGGCGAGCTGCCCGGCATCACGAAGTCGTCCTGGTAACCAGGACTTAGCACGCCGTAAGTCTCCGGATACTGCGGCGAGAGAGGCACGACCGACTCATGTCGATGACCGACCCGATCGCGGACATGCTCACGCGTCTGCGCAACGCCAACCACGCGTACCACGACCGCGTCGTGATGCCGTACAGCAAGATCAAGACCCACATCGCGGAGATCCTCCAGCAGGAGGGGTACATCGCGGGCTGGTCCGTCGAGGACGGCGAGAAGGGCCGCAACCTCGTGGTCGAGCTGAAGTACGGCCCGAACCGCGAGCGCACGATCGCGGGCGTCCGCCGGATCTCGAAGCCGGGCCTGCGCGTGTACGCCAAGCGCGGCGCGCTGCCCCGCGTCCTCGGCGGCCTCGGCGTCGCGATCATCTCGACGTCGACCGGGCTGCTGACCGACAAGCAGGCGAACAAGAGAGGCGTAGGTGGGGAAGTCCTCGCCTACGTCTGGTAAGGCGGGCTGACATGTCGCGCATCGGCCGCATGCCGATCCCGGTCCCGAACGGCGTGGACGTCACGATCGACGGCCGCACCGTCTCGGTGAAGGGCCCGAAGGGCTCCCTCTCGCACGTCGTGGTCGAGCCGATCACGGTCGACCGCGGGGACGACGGCGCGCTCGTCGTGACCCGCCCCGACGACGAGCGGGACAGCCGCGCCCGCCACGGCCTCACCCGCACGCTCGTCGCCAACATGGTGCAGGGCGTGACCGAGGGCTACGAGAAGACGCTCGAGATCCAGGGCACCGGCTACCGCGTCGCGGCGAAGGGCACCAGCCTGGAGTTCGCGCTCGGCTACAGCCACCCGATCACGGTGGACGCGCCCGACGGCATCTCGTTCGAGGTGCAGACGCCGACCCGCTTCGTCGTGCGCGGCATCGACAAGCAGCGCGTCGGCGAGGTCGCCGCGAACATCCGCAAGCTCCGCAAGCCCGAGCCGTACAAGGGCAAGGGCGTCCGCTACGCCGGCGAGAACGTCCGCCGCAAGGTCGGGAAGACGGGTAAGTAGGCCATGAACATCTCCGAGTCCCGTCGCGTCGGCCGCGGCCGCCGTCACTTCCGCGTCCGCAAGAAGGTCAACGGCACCGCGGCCCGCCCGCGCCTCGTCGTGACCCGCTCGACGCGGCACATCACCGCCCAGATCGTCGACGACCTCGCCGGCCACACGCTGGCCAGCGCGTCGACGCTGGACGACACGATCCGTACCGGCGAGGGCGACAAGACCGCCCGCGCCAAGGCCGTCGGTGCCCTCGTGGCGCAGCGCGCCAAGGAGAAGGGGATCGACGCCGTGGTCTTCGACCGCGGTGGCAACCGTTACCACGGCAGGGTCGCCGCTCTGGCGGACGCCGCACGAGAAGCAGGGTTGGAGTTCTGATGCCTGGTCCCCAGCGTCGAGGCCCCGGTGGGTCCGGCGGCGGCGAGCGGCGCGAGCGCCGTGGTCGCGACGGCGGCGCGGCGCCCGAGAAGTCGGCGTACGTCGAGCGCGTGGTCGCGATCAACCGCGTCGCCAAGGTCGTGAAGGGTGGCCGGCGGTTCAGCTTCACCGCGCTGGTCATCGTCGGCGACGGCGACGGCACCGTGGGCGTCGGCTACGGCAAGGCGAAGGAGGTGCCGGCCGCCATCGCCAAGGGCGTGGAGGAGGCCAAGAAGCACTTCTTCAAGGTGCCGCGCATCGGTGCGACCATCCCGCACCCGATCCAGGGCGAGGCCGCCGCGGGCGTCGTGCTGCTCAAGCCGGCGTCGCCCGGTACCGGTGTCATCGCCGGTGGCCCGGTGCGTGCCGTGCTGGAGTGCGCGGGCATCCACGACGTGCTCTCGAAGTCGCTCGGCTCCTCCAACGCGATCAACATCGTGCACGCGACGGTGGCGGCGTTGAAGGGCCTCCAGCGGCCCGAGGAGATCGCGGCGCGCCGCGGCCTCCCGATCGAGGACGTCGCGCCGGCCGCCATGCTGCGCGCGCGGGCGGGAGCGGGCGCCTGATGGCCGGCCGCCTCAAGGTGACGCAGATCCGTAGCGGGATCGGCCAGCACCAGAATCAGCGCGAGACGCTGCGCTCGCTCGGGCTCAAGCGGCTCCACGACGTCGTCGTCAAGGAGGACCGTCCCGAGATCCGCGGCATGATCAAGACGGTGACGCACCTCGTCACGGTCGAGGAGGTCACGGAGTGAAGGTCCACCACCTGCGCCCGGCCCCGGGTGCCCACACGCCCAAGACGCGGGTCGGCCGCGGCGAGGGCTCGAAGGGCAAGACCGCCGGTCGCGGCACCAAGGGCACCAAGGCGCGCTACCAGGTCCCCGAGTCGTTCGAGGGCGGGCAGATGCCGCTGCACATGCGGCTGCCCAAGCTCAAGGGCTTCAAGAACCGGTTCCGCACCGAGTACCAGGTCGTCAACCTCGACCGGCTCGGCTCGACGTTCCCGGCCGGCTCGATGGTCGGCGTCGAGGAGCTCGTCCGCGCCGGCCTGGTCCGCAAGGGCGAGCTGGTCAAGGTGCTCGGCGACGGCGAGCTGTCGGTCGCGCTGAACGTCACCGCGCACAAGTTCTCGTCGTCGGCGCGCGAGAAGATCGCGGCCGCTGGCGGGTCCGTGACGGAGCTCTAGGAACCGACGTAGTTGTGCCGTCGTTGACGGCCTAGCAGGATGCCCTACGTGCCCCCTCGCCGATCAGGCCGGAGGGGCCGTAGGGCACACTGTCATTCCGACCGGGCCACCCCTCGCCCGGACCGTACGACGTAGCAGGAGGATCACGTGCTCGGGGCGTTCACCAGGGCGTTTCGCACTCCGGACCTGCGGAAGAAGATCCTCTTCACGCTGTTCATCATCGGGATCTTCCGGCTCGGCTCGACCGTGCCCGCGCCCGGCGTCGACTACCAGGCGCTGAACGACGCCCTCAAGGGTGCCGACCAGGGCGGCGTCTACGGCCTGGTGAACCTGTTCTCCGGCGGCGCGCTGCTCCACCTGTCGGTCTTCGCGCTCGGGATCATGCCGTACATCACCAGCTCGATCATCATGCAGCTGCTGATCGTCGTGATCCCGCGCCTGGAGCGCCTCAAGGAGGAGGGCGAGTCCGGCAACCAGAAGATCACGCAGTACACGCGCTACCTGACGATCGGCCTCGCGGTCCTCCAGTCCACCGGCATCGTGGCGCTCGCCCGGTCCGGCAACCTGCTCTCCGGCGTCATCCTGATCCCGGACGCGAGCCTGGTCCGCGTCGGCACGATCGTCATCACGTTCATCGCCGGCACCGCGATGATCATGTGGCTCGGCGAGCTCGTGACCGACAAGGGCATCGGCAACGGCATGTCGATCCTGATCTTCACGTCAATCGCCTCGCGGCTGCCCTCCGAGGGCGGCGCGATCCTCAAGGCGGCGAAGGGCGGCATCTTCACCCTGGTCTGCCTGCTCGGCCTGGCGATCCTCGTCGCGGTCATCTTCATCGAGCAGGCGCAGCGCCGGATCCCGGTGCAGTACGCCAAGCGGATGATCGGCCGGCGCATGTACGGCGGCACCTCGACGTACATCCCGCTCAAGGTCAACCAGTCCGGCGTCGTCCCGGTCATCTTCGCGTCGTCGCTGCTCTACCTGCCGACGCTGCTCGGCCAGGTGTGGTCGACGAACGAGGGCTTCAAGGCGTTCGTCGCCAGGTACATCGAGAAGGGCAACCACCCGCTGTACCTGATCTTCTTCTTCAGCCTGATCATCTTCTTCGCGTACTTCTACACGGCGATCACGTTCAACCCGACCGAGGTGTCGGAGAACATGAAGAAGTACGGCGGCTTCATCCCGGGCATCCGTCCCGGCCGGCCGACCGCGGAGTACCTCGACTACATCCTCAACCGGATCACGCTGCCGGGCGCGCTGTTCCTCGCGACGATCTCGGTGCTGCCGTACATGCTGCTGGGCCTCACGCGCGGCGTGCAGTTCCCGTTCGGCGGCACGGCCGTGCTCATCATGGTCGGTGTCGGGCTCGAGACGGTGAAGCAGATCGAGTCGCAACTGATGATGCGCAACTACGAAGGGTTCCTGCGGTAGTGGCGTCGGTGCGCGACGCCCACACGCGCGCTGGCGGCGTTCTCGGTCGCTTGCGTGCCAAGCACGCGGCGCTCCCTGCGGCCTTGCCAGCCCACGCGTGGACGTCGCGTGGCGCGCGGTCGCCTGGGTCTCGCTCGGAGCGCTGATGAGGCTCGTTCTCGTCGGTCCCCCTGGCGCGGGCAAGGGGACCCAGGCGCAGTACATCGCGGGCCACTACGCGATCCCGAAGATCTCGACCGGCGACATCTTCCGGGCGAACGTGTCCGAGCGGACCCCGCTCGGGGAGATCGCGAAGAAGTACATGGACGCCGGCGACCTCGTCCCCGACGAGGTGACGATCGCGATGGTGCGCGACCGGCTGGCGCAGGAGGACTGCCGGACCGGGTTCCTGCTGGACGGGTTCCCGCGCACGGTGCCGCAGGCCGAGGAGCTCGACGCGATCCTGCGCGACCTCGGCACCCGGCTCGACGTCGTGGTCGAGCTCGTCGTGGACCCGGACGAGGTGATCCGCCGGCTGTCCGGGCGGCGGACGTGTCGCAAGACGCCCAGCCACGTCTGGCACCTCGACTTCGACCCGCCGGAGAACCCCGACGTCTGCGACATCTGCGGCGGCGAGCTGTACCAGCGCGACGACGACCGCGAGGACACCATCCGCCACCGGCTCGAGGTCTACACCGAGCAGACCGAGCCGCTGGTGACGTTCTACGGCTCCCGGGGCGTGCTCGTCGGCGTCGACGCGATCGGCCCGGTGGACGACGTGACGGAGCGGATCGTCGAGGCGCTGCGCCGGTTCCTGGGGTGATCCACCGGAAGTCACCGTCCGAGCTCGCGCTGATGCGCGAGGCCGGGCTCGTGGTCGCGGCCGCCCTGGCCGCCTGCCGCGCGGCGGTCGAGCCGGGCGTGACGACGCGCGACCTCGACGCGGTCGCCGAGCGGGTGATCCGGGACGCGGGCGCGACGCCGTCGTTCCTCGGCTACCACGGGTACCCCGCGACGCTGTGCGTCTCGGTCAACGACGAGGTCGTGCACGGCATCCCCGGCGGCCGCGTGGTCGAGGACGGCGACGTGGTGTCGATCGACTGCGGGGCGATCGTGGGCGGGTTCCACGGCGACGCCGCGGTGACGGTGTGCGTGGGCGAGGTGCCGCACGACGTACGCCGGATGGTCGCGGCCTGCGAGGAGGCGTTGCGGCGCGGGCTCGCGGCGGTGCGCGACGGCGGTCGGCTGTCCGACATCGGCGCGGCGGTCGAGGGCTACCTGCGCCCGCTCGGCTACGGCATCGTCGAGGACTACACGGGCCACGGCATCGGCCGGGCGCTGCACGAGGACCCGGCGGTGCCCAACGTCGCGCCCAAGGGCCCGGGCCGCGGCCCCCGGCTGCAGACCGGCCTGGTGCTCGCGATCGAGCCGATGGTGACGATGGGCACCGCGCGGGTGGAGACGCTGGAGGACGACTGGACGGTCGTCACGCAGGACGGGCTGCCGGCCGCGCACTTCGAGCACACCGTCGCGCTGACCGAGGAGGGTCCGGTCGTCCTGACGGCCGAGTGAACCCCCGGCCGGGGCCGGGACTCGTACGGGGTACCCGTCCGGTTTGGGGGGATTCGCCGTGCGCCGCCTGCTCGCCGTCCTCGTCCTCGCCGCCGCGCTGCCGGTGGCCCCGTCCGTCGCGGCGCCCGCGCCGCTGCCGCGGCCCGAGGCGGTGCCCGGCCGGGTGACGCTCGGGCCGGTGCCGGCGTCGCAACGCCTCCTCCGCGCGTACGAGGCACTGGCCGTGACGCCGGAGAGCCGCGAGCTGCTGCGCACGTTCGAGCCGGTGCTCGCCACCGCGAACGCGGGGGAGGACACGCGGCTGGCCGGCGCGGCGCCGACGCCGGACCTGGACCGCGACGGGGTCGGCGACGTGCTGATGTACGACATGCTCGTCTGGCGCCGCGAGGTGTCGGTCGAGGGCGACACCACGCTCGCGCTGTTCTCGGGGCGGACCGGTCGCCGGCTGTGGGCGCGGTCGTTCGAGGACCTGGCGCTGCCGATGCTCTTCACGACCACCGTCGGAGACCGCCGCCCCGGCGTCGTCGCGGTGCAGCTCGTCGGCCAGGACTTCGACGAGTTCGGCTACCGGGTGCTGGCGCTCGGCGGCGACCGCGGCGACACGGTCTACGACACCACGATCACGCCCGCCGACGACCTGGGGGACGTGCACTTCGGCGGGTTCTTCGACGCGATGCCCGGCGGCGGCACCGACATCCTGTTCGGTCGGGTCAAGGGCGTGGTGACGTTCGGCGTCGCGGTGGACGGCGTCTGGCCGCCGGGGATCGACCGGACGCAGGTGTTCGTGCTCGACGGCCGCAATGGCGCGGTGAAGCCGGTCACCGACTCGGAGCTGGCCGTCGGCGGCTGGCCGGCGTTCAGTGTGGTCGGCGACCTCGACGGCGACCGGCGCGACGACTTCGTGGTGTTCCGCCGCGGGCCGCGCGAGGCCAACGGCACGGCCACCGCCCGCAGCGTCGTGGAGGGCAAGGTCATCTGGGAGGTCCGGGAGATCCCGCTCGGCTGGGCGATCTCCGTCGCCGGCACCGACGACAGCGTCGGCAGCCGGCGCCCCGACGTCCTCTACGTCACGTGGGCCTCCGGCGCCGACCCGCCCGTGCTGGACCTGCTGCCGGTCGCCAAGGGGCCGAGCGAGGGCATCCACGCGGTGTGGCTGGACGGCGAGGGCGGCACGCTGCGCCACACGTACACCGACGGCGCGCTGATCACGCACTACTGGCCGATCCGCGACGTCGACCGCGACGGCAAGACCGACCTGGTCAGCGCCGGGCTGTCGCCGAGACCCGGACGCACCGACATGACGTACGCCCTGCTGACGAAGGGCGGCACGGTCCGGCGGTGGGTGCGCACCGTCAGCGTGCGGACCGGGCTGCCGGTCGCGGCGAACTCCGCGGTGTGGACCGAGGGCGCCGGCGACCTCGACGGCGACGGCTGGCCGGACGTCCGCTACGTCCTCTCGGTGGCGACCTCGCCGGCCACCTCGCGGACCGTCATGGGCTACCTGCTGCAACGCGACGGCCGGGCGTTCGCGAGCGAGGACGTCCCGCTCGGCGGGACGCTCGACGGGCGCGGGACGGAGCGGGTCGCGTACGCCGCCCGGGGCGACCGGCAGACGTTCGCGATGCGCGACGGCCGGACCGGGCGCCCGTACTGGACGGTGGCCGCGACGTCGCGGCCGCTCGGCTTCTGGGCGTTCCCGCTGGCCCGGCAGCGCGGGCGCTGCGACGGCGTGCTGCTCGTCGGCTCCGGCGAGACGAAGGAGGCCGCCGGGCAGGTGTGGGCCACCGTGCTGGACGGCGCGACGGGCCGGGTGCGCTGGTCGAAGCCGCTGAACCTGCGCCCGCAGGCGCCCGCGGTGTCCGCCCCGGCCGGGCCGCCCGCGCGCTGCGGCTGACCGCGCCCGGGGCGCGGTTGCCCCAACGGGCATCGGGGACGTACACTCACGTTTCGGCTGCGGGCTGGCTGCTCCCGCGTGCCGTCGTCACTTGCGAACGTAGTACACGACCGACACCGGATTGCGGAGGACATGCCCAAGAAGGACGGGGCCATCGAGATCGAGGGCCGTGTGGTCGAGCCGCTGCCGAACGCGATGTTCCGCGTGGAGCTGCAGAACGGTCACAAGGTGCTCGCCCACATCTCGGGCAAGATGCGCCAGCACTACATCCGGATCCTCCCCGAGGACCGCGTGGTGGTGGAGCTCTCGCCGTACGACCTCACCCGCGGTCGCATCGTCTACCGCTACAAGTAACGCAGCCCATCTCGCGCGCGCTCGGGACACCCGGCCGCGCCATGACCAGGAAGTCGCCGTGAAGGTCAAGCCGAGCGTCAAGAAGATCTGCGACAAGTGCAAGGTGATCCGCCGTCACGGCCGGGTCATGGTGATCTGCGACAACCTGCGCCACAAGCAGCGCCAGGGATAGACCCGCACGCCGAATCGCTGCGCGATTCGCCTTGCGGGCAGGAGGCGCCCCACTCCGCTCAGGCGGAGACCCTCGGACGGAGGCCGAGGTACGGGAGCGTCCAAGACCTCCGGAACGAAGGAGCACCACCACATGGCACGGCTCGCAGGGGTCGACCTGCCGCGCGAGAAGCGCGTGGAGATCGGTCTGACCTACATCTACGGCATCGGGCGCACCAAGTCCCGTGAGGCGCTGGCCGCCACCGGGATCAACCCCGACACCCGCGTCAAGGACCTCACCGACGACGACGTCATCAAGCTGCGCGACTGGATCGACAGCGGTGACTTCAAGGTCGAGGGCGACCTGCGCCGCGAGGTCGCGCAGGACATCAAGCGCAAGATCGAGATCGGCTCGTACCAGGGGATCCGGCACCGCCGGGGCCTGCCGGTGCACGGGCAGCGCACGCACACCAACGCGCGCACCCGCAAGGGACCGAAGAAGACCGTGGCCGGCAAGAAGAAGGCGGGTAAGAAGTAATGCCTCCCCAGACGCGCAAGGCCGCCGGCGGCAAGAAGGTGCGCCGCAAGGAGAAGAAGAACATCGCGCACGGCCACGCGCACATCAAGAGCACGTTCAACAACACGATCGTCTCGATCACCGACCCGCAGGGGAACGTGATCTCGTGGGCCAGCGCCGGCCACGTCGGCTTCAAGGGCTCGCGCAAGTCGACGCCGTTCGCCGCGCAGCTCGCGGCCGAGAACGCCGCCCGCAAGGCCCAGGAGCACGGCGTCCGCAAGGTCGACGTGTTCGTCAAGGGCCCCGGCTCCGGCCGCGAGACCGCGATCCGCTCGCTGCAGGCGACCGGCCTCGAGGTCGGGCTCATCCAGGACGTCACCCCCGTGCCGCACAACGGCTGCCGCCCGCCCAAGCGCCGGCGAGTCTGAGACAAGGAACCCGACAAACATGGCTCGTTACACCGGTGCCGACTGCCGGCGCTGCCGCCGCGAGAAGATGAAGCTGTTCCTCAAGGGCAGCAAGTGCGACTCGCCGAAGTGCCCGATCGAGATCCGCCCGTACCCCCCGGGCGAGCACGGTCGCGGGCGTACCAAGGAGTCCGAGTACCTGCTGCAGAAGCGCGAGAAGCAGAAGTGCGCGCGCATGTACGGCGTCCTCGAGAAGCAGTTCCGCGGCTACTACGAGGAGGCGAACAAGAAGGCGGGCAAGACCGGCGAGAACCTGCTCCGCATCCTCGAGTCGCGGCTGGACAACGTCGTGTACCGCGCGGGCTTCGCCCAGTCGCGTGACATGGCCCGCCAGTTCGTCAAGCACGGCCACGTCGTGGTGAACGGCCGCAAGGTCGACATCCCGAGCTACCGGGTGAGCGAGAACGACATCGTCGAGATCCGCGAGAAGTCGCGCGGCCTGACGCCGTTCGTCATCGCCAAGGAGCTGGCCGGGCAGCGCCCCGTGCCGGCGTGGCTCGAGGTGATCTGGTCGCAGTACCGCGTGCTCGTCCACGCCCTCCCGGCCCGGCAGGTCATCGACACGCCGGTCCAGGAGCAGCTCATCGTCGAGCTCTACTCGAAGTAACCGTCAGGCCGGCTCCCACGGGGCCGGCACCTAAGTCAGGGCGTCAAATAGCGGGCGCCCTCGACCCAGACAGGGAGCACCGTTGCTCATCGCACAGCGTCCGACCCTCGCCGAGGAGCCGGTCAGCGAGTTCCGTTCGCGGTTCGTCATCGAGCCGCTCGAGCCCGGCTTCGGCTACACGCTCGGCAACTCGCTGCGCCGCACCCTCCTGTCGTCGATCCCCGGGGCGGCCATCACGTCCATCCGGATCGACGGCGTCCTGCACGAGTTCTCGACCGTGCCGGGCGTCAAGGAGGACGTCACGGACCTGATCCTCAACCTCAAGGAGCTCGTCGTCTCCTCGGAGAGCGACGAGCCGGTCGTCATGTACCTGCGCAAGCAGGGCCCGGGCGAGGTCACCGGCGCGGACATCGCGCCGCCGGCCGGCGTCGAGGTGCACAACCCCGACCTGCACCTCGCCACGATCAACAAGAAGGGCAAGCTCGAGATCGAGATGACCGTCGAGCGCGGTCGTGGCTACGTCTCGGCGGTCCAGAACAAGCAGCCCGGCGCGGAGATCGGCCGCATCCCGGTCGACTCGATCTACTCGCCGGTGCTGAAGGTGACCTACAAGGTCGAGGCCACCCGCGTCGAGCAGATGACCAACTGGGACAAGCTCATCGTCGACGTCGAGACGAAGTCCTCGATGACGCCGCGCGACGCGATGGCGTCGGCCGGCAAGACGCTCGTCGGCCTGTTCGGGCTCGCGCAGGAGCTGAACATGGAGGCCGAGGGCATCGACATCGGCCCGTCGCCGGCGGAGGGCGCGCTCGCCGCGGACCTCGCGCTGCCGATCGAGGAGATGGACCTGACGGTCCGTTCGTACAACTGCCTCAAGCGCGAGGGCATCCACACGGTGGGCGAGCTCATCACGCGCTCCGAGGCGGACCTGCTCGACATCCGCAACTTCGGTGCCAAGTCGATCGACGAGGTCAAGGCCAAGCTGCACGGCATGGGCCTGGCGCTGAAGGACAGTCCGCCCGGGTTCGACCCGAGCAACGTCGTGGACACCTACGGCACCGACGAGTTCGACGCCTTCGACGAGACCAGCGACCAGGCCTAGCCGCCTGCGTCACCAGAACGGAGACCGACCATGCCCACCCCCACCAAGGGGCCCCGCCTCGGGGGCAGCCCGCAGCACCAGCGGCTGCTGTTGAGCAACCTCGCCACGGCGCTGTTCGAGCACGGCCGGATCACGACGACGCAGGCGAAGGCCAAGGCGTTGCGTCCCGTCGCCGAGCGGCTGATCACGTTCGCCAAGCGCGGTGACCTGCACGCCCGCCGCCAGGTGCTGACGGTGGTCCGCCGCAAGGACGTGGTGCACACGCTCTTCGCGGAGATCGGGCCGCGGTTCGCGGAGCGGCCGGGCGGCTACACGCGGATCACCAAGATCGGCCCCCGCAAGGGCGACAACGCGCCGATGGCCGTGATCGAGCTGGTCGAGGGCCAGACCGTGGCGCAGGTCGCCGTGGGCGAGGCGGAGCGGGCGCGCGGGACGCGCTTCGCGCGGCGGCGCGGCGCCGGTGGCGCGGCGGAGCCGACGGGTGCCGAGGCGGTGGCCGCGGCGACGACCGAGGGCGTCGACGCGACCGACGAGACGGCCGCCACCACGGTGGACGCCGCCGAGCCGGCCGCGGACGCGGCCGGTGACGGCGGAGGGGCCGACGGCGCGGCCGAGGGCGGCGAGGAGTTCGACGAGTCGGGCGCGGGCAACCAGGCCGAGTCGGCGAGCGAGACCTCGCAGGCCGAGGGCGAGCCCGAGGCCGCCGAGGCCGAGGCCGAGCAGCCCGCCGAGGGCGGCGACGACGCCTAGGTCCACGAACGACGACGAGCCCGCCCTCCCCCAGGGGAGTGGCGGGCTCGTGCGTCTGCGCCTCGACGTGGCGTACGACGGCACGCCGTACGCCGGCTGGGCGCGCCAGCCGGGCCGGCCGACCGTGCAGGGGGCGCTGGAGGACGCGCTGGCCGACGTGACGCGCCGGCCCGTGCGGCTCGTCGTGGCGGGGCGTACGGACGCGGGGGTGCACGCGACGGGGCAGGTCTGCCACGCCGACGTCGAGGTGCCGGTGCCCGCGCCAGCCGCGGTGCTGCGGCAGCTCAACGGCCGCCTCGACCCCACGATCCGCGTGCTGGCGGTCACGGCCGCGCCGGAGGGGTTCGACGCGCGGTTCTCGGCGCTGGGGCGCCGCTACGTCTACCGGGTCGCGGACGCGGCGTACGGCGCGCTGCCGACCCGCCGGCACGACACCGCGGTGCACCCGCGGCCGGTGTCGCTGCGGCGGCTGCAGACCGCGAGCAAGCCGTTGCGGGGGCTGCGGGACTTCGCGGCGTTCTGCCGCCGCCGCGAGGGGGCGACGACGGTGCGGACGCTGCGCCGGCTGACCTGGGTGCGCGACGCGGACGGCGTGCTCGTCGCGACCCTGGAGGCGGACGCGTTCTGCCACCAGATGGTCCGCTCGCTCGTCGGCGCGCTGCTGCTCGCCGGCGACGGGCGGCGCGGCACCGACTGGCCCGCCACGCTGCTCGCGGAGGGGGTGCGCGACGGGCGGGCGCCGGTGGCGCCACCGAACGGCCTCACCCTCGCCGAGGTCCGTTACCCCGCCCCGTCGCGGATGGCCGCGCGGGCGCGGGCGACGCGGCGGCAGCGGGAGGCCGGCGACCCGACCGGCGGCCGGGCGGCCCGGGACGCAACCGGCGAGGCGCCGTAGGCGTGTGGGTGGCATGAGGACCGCCGTGCTCGCGCTCGCTCTCGCCGGCTGCACCACCACCGCCACTCCCGCACCGCGGCCGCCGGCGCCGTCCGGTGAGCCGGTGCCGGCGTCCTTCGTGCCGGTGTCGGCGGACTTCGCGACCCGGCAGCGGGGCTGGGTGCTCGGCCGGGCCGCGGACCTCGCCGGCGTCGCGGCGACGGAGGACGGCGGGCGGACCTGGACCTACCTCGGCGCGATCCCGGCGGTGACGGCGGGCGACCCCGGCGTCACCCGCGTCCGCTGGGACGGCGCGACGGTGTGGGCGCTCGGGTCGGTCGCGGCGCACCACCAGGGGACGCACTGGGTGCAGGCGTCGCCGGCCGGGCGCGACGTCGTCTCCGTGGCCGCGCCGGGGGAGGGGTCGTTGAGCCTGCTCGGCTTCGCGGGCGCGCAGGGGGTGCGCGAGGCCGAGGTGTGGCTCGCGCTCGGCGACGGCGAGGAACGCCTCGACCGCGTGCCGGTGGCGGCGTTCGACGACCTGGAGACCCGCGGGGGCCTCTACTACCGGACCGCCGGCGGGTCGTTCCGCGCGTCGGCCGACCGCGGCCAGACCTGGGCGACCCGGACCGCGTGCGACGACGCGCTCCTCGACCTCGCCGGCGTCGCGCCGCGCCAGGTGTACCTGCTCTGCGCGGGCTCCCTGCGGTTCTCGGCGGACGGCGGCCGCACGGCGACCGTGCGCGCGCGCCGCGACCTGACCGGCCGCCGCATAGCGGCGAACGACCGCGGCGCAGTCGTCCTCGCCGGACCGGCGCTGGAGGTGTCGAACGACGGCGGGCGGACGTTCCGGACCGTGCCGGGGGCCGGGCCGTGGTCGGACCCGCGGTTCGTGGACGCGACGTTCGCGACGGTCGTGGGACCCGGCGGCCTCTACGTCACCACCGACGCGGGCGCGACGTGGCGGCCGATGCGCGTCCGGTGACGGCTAGGCGTACTTCGGGCCGCTCGCGGTGTTGTAGACGACGACCGGCTCGCGCGGGGCGGCCAGCAGCGGCAACGCCGCCACGGCGGCCGCGCCCTCCGGCGAGAGCCACACGCCCTCCAGCGCCGCCACCTCGCGCACGGTGCGCGCCAGCGACTCCTCGGCGACGGCGAGCATCGCGCCGCCGCTGTCGCGGACGCAGCGCAGCACCAGGTCGCTCTCGCCGGGCGCGGTGACCCGCAGCCCGGCGGCGCTCGTCGTCGGCGTCCCCGGCCAGGTGTCCGCGGCGTCCGCGCCGGCGGCGAACGCCGCCACGATCGGCGCGCAGTCGTCCACCTGGACGCCGACCAGCGCCGGGACGTCGCCGGCGTGCCAGCCGGCCGCCCGCACCTCGTACGCCGCCTTGTGCGCGGCCACCAGGCCGACCCCGCCGCCGACCGGGAACACGATGGTGCCCGGCAGCCCGACCCGGCCGAACGTCTCCAGCCAGGCCGTCTTCTTCCCCTCGACGCGGTACGGCTCGCCGAACGTCGCGGCGAGGAACCCGCCCGTCTCCGCGGCGATCTCCTTCGCCCGCCGGCCCGCGTCGGCGAGCGTGCCGTCCACCAGCTCCAGCGTGGCGCCGGCCAGGGTGACCTCGTCCTGGTTCGTCCGCGGCGCGGTGCGCGCCATCGTGACGGTGACGGGCAGGCCGGCGCGGGCGCCGTAGAGCGCCCACGCGCCGCCGGCGTTGCCCGCCGAGGGCAGCACGACGGACGTGGCGCCGAGCTCGCGGGCGCGGGTCACGCCGACCGCGGCGCCGCGGGCCTTGAACGTGCCGCCCGGCAGCACGCCGTCGTCCTTCACCAGGACCTCGAAGCCGAGCCGCGCGGACAGCCGCGGCAGCGGGAGCAGCGGCGTCTCGGGCTCGCCGAGCGACACCGGGTCGCCGGTGACCGGGAGCAGCGCGCGGTACGACCAGAGGCCGCCGCCGGGCGCCGGCGGGTCACCGGCCGCGGCGAGGTCGTAGCGCGCGAGCAGCGTGCCCCCGCACGCGCAACGGCCCCGGAGGGCCGTCGCGTCGTACGAGGTGGCGCAGCGGGCGCACTCGAGGTGCGTCGCCGGCACCGGCGCTACGGGCGGGCGTTGAGGATGCGGCGCAGCACCAGGGCACCCGCCGCCAGGGCGACCGCCGCGCCCGCCAGCACGCCCGGGAGGCCGGTGCGCGCGAGCGGGTTGCGCTCGTCGTCGTCCTGCGGGCTGGCGCAGCCCGGGTCCTTCGGGTAGTCGATCAGCCCGTCGCCGTCGTTGTCCTTCTTGTCGGAGCACTGCGGCACCTTCGTCGGCGGCGTGTCGACGACGACGGTGACCGGCGCGTCGAGGCCCTTCACCCAGTTGCCGAGGTTGGCGCAGAGCAGCTCGACGTTGTTGAAGTACGTCGTCGGGGCGGCGTCGGCCTTGACCTTGACGGTGTACGTCTGGGTGATGCTGCCGTCCTTGGGGATCGTCAGGCTCGGCGGCTTGATCACCACGTCGGTGCCGCCGCCGGGCCGGTTCTCCGTCTCCGCGACGGTGCCCGCGGCGCCGGCCGTCGAGACGAACTCGAACGCCACCGGCAGGTGGTCGACGAGCTGGTTCACCACGCAGGCGTCGTCGGCGGTGTTCTTCACGGTCGCCGTGTACGTCAGCGTCTCGCCGCGCTTGACCGTGCTCTTGCTGGCGTCCTTGGTGATGTAGATCGGGTTGCCGGTGCCGGTCGTGGGGGCGCCGTTCGGGCAGTTCACCGTGGACATGGCGTGCGCCACGATGATGTCGCCGGTGAACAGCGGCGGGATCAGGCTGTCGCTCACGTTGAAGATGTGGATCGCGTTGACCACCAGCCCGCGGCCGTCGGCGGTCGGGTGCTGCTCGTTGAGGATCACCTTGATGCCGAGCGGCGCGAAGATCTCGGGCAGCAGGTCGGTGTTCGGGTCCGGGTTGGGGATCGGGTCCTCCTGGCCGGCGACCCGGACGTTCACGAACTCCGTGCCGGCCGCGCTCGGCGGGCTCGTGCAGTCGGTGGTCGACTCCGCGCGGATCAGGTCCGCGGTGATGAGCGGCGTGCCGCCCTGGTTGAGCAGCTCGACGTCGACGGCCTGCGCCGCGGCGGCGGCGATCGGCTGGCCGTTCGCGCCGGCGATGGCCTGGAGGACGCCGATGTTCTCGACGACCGCGCCGCCGGAGGGGATCTGCCCGGTGCCGAGCTCCTCGGCCTCGGCCACCTCGGCCGCCTGCGGCGGGTACTCCTGGGTGGCGCGGGCGAACGGACCCTGATCGACCGCGACGTCGAGCGGGAGCAGCGTGAGGTCGACGTCGAGCGCGTACGCGTCGGCGGCGGCGCCGGGCGCGGTCGCGCCGGTCTGGGCGGACGCGGGCAGGGACAGGAGCAGGGCGCCGGTGGCGACGAGCACGGCGCCGGCACGGCGGAAGGTGGACATGCGGGACTCCCCGAGGTCAGGTGACGCCGAGACTAACGCCCTATGTCCCGGTTCGTTACGCTTCGTGACCTCATCGACACCTCGGGATCAGGACCTTAGGCTCAGTTCGGGACAAATCACCCCCGCGTTGACCCTGGATCACGCCGCTCGGTATGCTGCCGGGTCGTTGTGCGTAGCGCTTTCGTGCTGCGCCGATCCCACTTGACGAACAGACAGGTCATCCCCGTGCGCACGTACTCCCCGAAGCCCGCCGACGTCCAGCGTCAGTGGCACGTCATCGACGCCACCGACGTCGTGCTCGGCAGGCTCGCGAGCCAGACCGCGAAGCTGCTGCGCGGCAAGCACAAGCCGATCTTCGCGCCGCACGTGGACACCGGCGACTTCGTCATCATCGTCAACGCGGCCAAGGTCGCGCTGACCGGCAACAAGCGCGAGCAGAAGATGTACACGCGCCACTCGGGCTACCCCGGTGGCCTGCGCCAGACGCCGTACACCGAGCTGCTGGCCACCCGGCCGAAGCTCGCCGTCGAGCGCGCCGTCAAGGGCATGCTGCCGCACAACACGCTCGGCCGGCAGATGCTCTCCAAGCTGAAGGTCTACGACGGCCCGACGCACCCGCACGAGGCGCAGAAGCCCGTGCCGTACGAGCTGTCCCAGGTCGCGCAGTAGCCGACGAGACGTTCCTGAGGAGATAACGCAGTGCCCGAGCCCACCGGCCTCGTCCGCGCCACCGGTCGCCGCAAGGAGGCGATCGTGCGCGTCCGCCTCGTCCCCGGCACCGGCCAGTGGAAGCTGAACGGTCGCACCCTCGACGACTACTTCCCGAACAAGGTCCACCAGCAGCTCGTCTCCGAGCCGTTCAAGACCGTCGAGAAGACCGAGCAGTACGACGTCCTCGCGACCCTCAGGGGCGGCGGCGTCTCGGGCCAGGCCGGCGCGCTGCGCCTCGGCATCGCCCGGGCGCTCACCGAGCTCGAGACCGAGGACCGTCCCGCGCTGAAGAAGGCCGGCTTCCTCACCCGCGACGCGCGGGTGAAGGAGCGGAAGAAGTACGGCCTCAAGAAGGCGCGCAAGGCGCCGCAGTACTCGAAGCGCTAGGCGGCCGCGTGCCGAGGCTCTTCGGCACCGACGGCGTTCGCGGGGTCGCGAACGCCGACCTGACCCCCGAGCTCGCGCTCGCGCTGGCGGCCTCGGCCGCCCGCGTGCTGGGCGCGCGCTCGGCGGTCGTCGGGCGGGACACCCGCGCCTCCGGCGAGATGCTGGAGGCGGCGGTCGTCGCCGGGCTCGCGTCGGCCGGGTGCTCGGTCGAGCTGCTCGGCGTGGTGCCGACGCCGGGGGTGGCGTTCCTCACGATCGGCCACTCCGACATGGGCGTGATGCTGTCCGCGTCGCACAACCCGATGCCGGACAACGGCGTGAAGCTCTTCGGCCCGACCGGGCACAAGCTGGCCGACGACGTCGAGGACGCGATCGAGGCGGGCCTGGCCGCGGCGCCGGACCGGCCGACCGGCGCGGCCGTGGGCCGGGTGCGCGAGGCGGACGGCGTGGTGGCGTACCTCGGGCACCTCGTGACGTCGGGCGCGCGGCTGGACGGGCTGCGCGTGGTCGTGGACTGCGCGAACGGCGCCGCGTCGGCCGTCGCGCCGGCGGCGTACGCCGCGCTCGGCGCGTCGGTGACCGCGATCCACGCCGAGCCGGACGGGCTCAACATCAACGAGGGCTGCGGCTCGACGCACCCCGAGTCGCTCGTCGCGGCGGTGCGCGAGCAGGGCGCCGACCTCGGCGTCGCGCACGACGGCGACGCCGACCGCTGCCTGCTCGTCACCGCCGACGGCGATCTTGTCGACGGCGACCAGATCCTGGCGATCCTCGCCGTGGCGCGGAACGCCCCCGCCGTCGTCACGACGGTGATGGCGAACCTCGGGTTCAAGCGGGCGATGGAGTCGTTCGGCATCGAGGTCGTGGAGACCGCGGTCGGCGACCGCTACGTGCTCGAGGCGATGCGCGCGCACGGCATCGCGCTGGGCGGCGAGCAGTCGGGGCACGTGATCGTCGCCGACCACGCGACGACCGGCGACGGCGTCCTCACCGCGATCCAGGTGATGTCCGCGATGGCGCTGACCGGCCGGACGCTCGCCGACCTGACCGGCGTGATGGAACGGCTGCCGCAGGTGCTGCTCAACGTCCGGGTCTCCGACAAGGAGGCGGCGCTGGCCGCCGCGGCGGGCGCGGTGGCCGAGGCCGAGGCGGCGCTCGGCACCGACGGGCGGGTGCTGCTGCGGCCGAGCGGCACCGAGCCGGTGGTCCGGGTGATGGTCGAGGCGACCAGCGAGGACACCGCGCGGATGTGGGCGGAACGGGTCGCGGCGGTCGTTACCGGACCGTGATTTCCTCACCCTGAGGGGTGCAGTGGATCGACGGACCTGCCGACAACAGGAGGGTGCGCCGCCTCTCGTCCCTCCTCCACAGCAGGTGGGTGACGGCGTTCGCGGTGCTGTTCGCGGTCGCGGTCGCCGCCCACTCGTGGCGCGCCACCCCGCACGCCGACCTCGCGCCGGCCCTGCTCGGCCTCGCCGCCTGGACCCTGGGCAACTACGTGCTGGTGCCGTTGCGCTGGCACCGGCTCTCGGCGAGCGGCCAGAACCGCTGGTGGCACTTCCGCGTGTACGCCGAGGGCGAGGTGCTCGGCCTGCTGTCGCCGGCCCACGCGGGCACCGACCTCTGGCGCGTGCACATGCTCCACTCCGTCGGCATGGATCGCCCCTCCGCGGTCGTCGACGTCGCGTCTGACCGGCTGGTCGGCGGGGTCGGCATCGTGGTCGTGGCGGTGCTCGGCGGCGTGACCATGCCGCTGCCGGTGGTGCTCGCCTGCCTCGGCGTCACCGGGCTCGCGCTGGTCGCCGCGCTGGCGATGCGCAAGCTGAAGCCGTCGACGTTCCGGCTGCCGCCGCGCCGCACGCTGGTCCGCGGCATCGTGATGTCCGTCGTCTACCAGGCCTGCGCGATCGGCCTGCTGATGGGCACGGTCGCCGCGGTCGGCCACTCGGTGACGTTGATCGACATGATCGGGCTGACCGGCGCGAGCCAGGTGGCCGCGCTGATCCCCGGCGTGCACGGCGCGGGCCCGAAGGAGGGCGCGCTGGCGGCCGGGCTGGTCGCGGCGGGCGTGCCGTTGCCGGCCGCGATCGGCGCGATCTCGCTGGCCGGCACGCTGGCCTGGGTGCCCGCGCTGCTGCTCGGCGGGTCGTTCCACCTGATGCGCCGGAGGGCGCGCATGGCGGGGGCGCTCGCGTAGCCTGACGGCATGTGCGGGATCGTCGGGTACGTCGGAGAGCAGGACGCGGTACAGGTCGTCATGGACGGCCTGCGGCGCCTGGAGTATCGCGGCTACGACTCCGCGGGAGTCGCCGTCCTCGACGGCGGCGCGCTGTCGGTACGCCGCAAGGCCGGCAAGCTCGTGAACCTCGAGAAGGAGCTCGCGACCGCCGGCACGCCGACCGGGACGCTGGGCATCGGGCACACCCGTTGGGCGACCCACGGCGGCCCCACCGACCGCAACGCGCACCCGCACGTCGACTGCGCCGGCGCCGTCGCCGTCGTGCACAACGGCACCATCGAGAACTTCGACGTGCTCCTCGACGGCCTCGTCGAGCGCGGCCACACGATCACCAGCGAGACCGACACCGAGGCCGTCGCGCACCTGATCGAGGAGCGCTACGACGGCGACCTCGCGGCGGCCGTGCGCTCGGTCGCCAAGGAGCTGGAGGGGTCGTTCGTGCTCGTCGTCGCGCACCGGGACGAGCCCGACCTGGTGGTCGGCGCGCGGCGCAACCTGCCGCTCGTCATCGGCGTCGGCGAGGGCGAGAGCTTCCTGGCCAGCGACGTCACGGCGTTCATCGCGCACACCCGCGAGGCGCGGATCGTGGACCAGGACCAGGTCGTGTCGATCCGCCGCGGCGGCGTCACGGTCACCGACCTCGACGGCGCGGTCGTGGAGGGCGAGGGGTTCCACGTCGACTGGGACACCGCGGCCGCCGAGAAGGGCGGCTACCGCTTCTTCATGGAGAAGGAGATCCAGGAGCAGCCGGCGGCGGTGCGCGACACGCTCGGCGGCCGGCTGCGCGGCGACGGGCTGCTGCACCTGGACGAGCTGTCGATCAGCGACGAGGACGTGCGCGGGATCGACCAGGTGTTCATCGTCGCGTGCGGGTCGGCGTACCACTCGGGGCTGATCGGCAAGTACGCGATCGAGCGCTGGACGCGCCTGCCGGTGCAGGTCGAGATGGCGTCGGAGTTCCGCTACCGGGACCCGGTCGTCGGCCGCAACACGCTCGTCATCGCGGTGTCGCAGAGCGGCGAGACCGCGGACACGCTGGAGGCGGTGCGCCACGCGCGCTCGCAGAAGGCGTGGGTGTTCGCGGTCACCAACACCGTCGGCTCCACGATCGCCCGCGAGTCCGATGCCGCGCTGTACACGCGCTGCGGCCCCGAGGTCGCGGTCGCCTCGACCAAGGCGGTCATCGCGCAGATCGCGTCGATGTACCTCGTCGGGCTCTACCTCGCCCAGCTCCGCGGCACCCGCGACCCCGACGAGGTGCGCGCGCACCTCGCCGACCTCGCGCAGATCCCCTCGCTGGTCGAGGAGGTGCTGTCCAGGATGGGGCCGGTGCGCGAGCTGGCGCACCAGATCAAGGACTCGGCGCGGGTGCTGTTCATCGGCCGGCACGTCGGCTACCCTATGGCGCTGGAAGGCGCGTTGAAGCTCAAGGAGCTCGCGTACATCTCGGCCGAGGGCTTCCCGGCCGGGGAGATCAAGCACGGGCCGATCGCGCTGGTGGACGAGGGCACGCCCGTCGTCGTGCTCGCCACCCGGCACGCGCTGTCCGCGAAGCTCGTGAACAACGTGCAGGAGGTCCGCGCCCGCGGCGCCCGCACCATCGTCATCGCGACCGACGGGGACGAGTCGGTGACGCCGTACGCCGACCACCTGATCCGGGTGCCGGACACCAAGTCGCTGTACTCGCCGCTGCTCACGATCGTGCCGATGCAGGTGCTCGCCTGCGAAGTCGCGCGCTCGCTCGGCTACGACGTGGACCAGCCGCGGAACCTCGCGAAGTCCGTCACGGTCGAGTGAACCTGACGCCGGTCCGCGAGGCGCACGCGCGGCTCGACGCGACGCTGTCGCGGATGACCGACGCCGAGGCGGCGGGCCCGTCGCGGCTCGCGGGCTGGACGCGCGCGATGGTCGCCACCCACCTCGCGCGCAACGCCGACTCGAACGCGTTCATGGCCGAGGCGGCGACCCGCGGCGAGCGGCGCGACCAGTACCCCGGCGGCCGCGCGGAGCGGGCGGCCGGCATCGAGGCCGGGCGCGGCCGGACGGCGGCCGAGGTGCTCGCCGACGTGCGCGCCGCGTCGGCGCTGTGGGAGGGCGTGTTCGCGCGGGTGACGGACTGGTCGTTCGAGGTGCCCGCGGGCGTCGGGATGCGGCCGCTCTCGCAGCGCGTCGCGTCCCGGCTGATGGAGGTCGAGGTGCACCACGCGGACCTCGGCCTCGGCTACACGTTCCGCGACTGGCCGCCCGACTTCGCCGAGGAGCAGGTCGCCCGGCGGCTGCGTTCGATGCGCGAGGACGGCGAGGGAGAGCCGGGCCGCTGGTCGGTCGGCGGGCACGTGGTGGACCTGGGCGGCGGGCCCGAGGGCGCGGTCGACGGCGACCCGCGCGGGCTGCTCGCCTGGCTGATGGGCCGCGAGACCGCGGAGTCGGCGGGGCTGGTGGTGTGCGGCGACGCGCGGGTGGCATCGTTGCCGGCGTGGTTCCCGTTCCCGTGAGCCGGCCGTGATCGTCGGGGTCGGCGTCGACGTGGTCGACGTCGCGCGGCTGGGCCGCTCCCTCGAACGCACCCCCGCGCTGGCCGAGCGGGTGTTCCGCGACGCCGAGCGCGCGTACGCCGGCGACGGCGACGTGGGGCTGCGCCGGCTCGCGGCGCGGTTCGCCGCCAAGGAGGCGGCGGCGAAGGCACTCGGCGCGCCGCCCGAGGCGACGTGGCACGAGGCGGAGGTCGTGGTGGACGAGTCGGGCCGCCCGTCGTTGCGGGTGTCCGGCGAGTTCGCCCGGATCGCGGCCGAACGCGGCGTCCGGACCTGGCACCTGTCGCTGTCGCACGACGGCGGCGTCGCCGTCGCGATGGTGGTGGCCGAGTCGTGAACCTCTACGGCGTCGCCGCGGTCCGCGCGGCCGAGCGCGACTGCGGCGTGCCCGAGGGCGTGCTGATCGACCGCGCGTCCACCGCCGTCGCGCGGCGGGCCGCGCTGCTGATGGGCGGGACGTACGGCCGCAACGTGCTGGTGTTCGCCGGCCCCGGCCACAACGGAGCCGACGCGCTCTGGGCCGCCGCGAAGCTCGCCGCGCGCGGCGCGGCGGTCGACGTGAAGCTGCCGCTCGGCGAGCCGCGGGACGAGCACGGGCGGGAGCCGCTGCGCCGGCTGCGCCGCGCGCCGCGGGTGCGCATGGGCGACGGCTACGACCTGACGATCGACGGCGTGCTCGGCGTCGGCGCGCGGCTATGGCCGGACGACGACCAGCCGGAGTGGACGTACGAGTTCGACGCCTGGAAGCACGGCCCGGTCCTCGCGGTCGACGTGCCGTCCGGCGTCGACGCGGACACCGGCCACGCACCGCTCGGCGCGGTGTGGGCGGACGTGACGGTGACGTTCGGCGCCAAGACCGGCCTGTACGTCGGCCGGGGCGCCACCCTCGCCCGGCAGGTCGAGGTCGCCGACATCGGCCTGCGGCCGGTCGAGCCGGCGGCGACGCTGGTGACGGCGCTGCGGGCGGGGCACCGGCTGCCGGACGCGACGGGCGAGCGCGACAAGTACCGGAGCGGGGTCGTCGGGGTCGTCGCCGGGTCGGAGCGCTACCCCGGCGCGGCGCTGCTGGCCTGCCGGGGCGCGATGCGGATGGGCTGCGGCTACGTCCGCCTCGTCGCGCCGCGCGCCGTCGCCGACGCGGTGCGCGCGGCGTACCCGGAGGTCGTCGCGGTCGAGCGCGGCGGCGAGCTGCCGCCCGCCGACGCGTGGGTCGTCGGCCCCGGGCTCGGCGACGAGCCGGACCTGGTGGCGGCGGTGCTCGCGACCGGCAAGCCGACGGTGGTGGACGCCGACGCGATCGCGCTGGCCGACCGCGCGGCGCTGCGGCCCGACGTGGTGCTGACGCCGCACACCGGCGAGTTCGAACGCCTCACCGGCGTGCCGCGCGCGGACGCCGAGCGCGACCGCGTGGGCGCGGCGCGGAAGGCCGCGACCGACCTCGGCGCGGTCGTCCTGCTCAAGGGGACGCGGACGGTGGTGGCGACGCCGGAGGGGCGCGCGTTCGTGAACCCGACGGGGACGGCGTTCCTCGGCACGGCCGGCACCGGCGACGTGCTGGCCGGAACGATCGCGGCGCTGTTCCGGCTGCACGACACGGCGCACGACGCGGCGGTGTCCGGCGCCTGGCTGCACGGCCTGGCGGCCCGGCTCGCGTCCGGCGACCCGGCGGTCGCGATCACCGCGCTCGACGTCGCGGAACGGCTGCCCGACGCGGCCCGGATAGCGTTGGCCGCGTGCTGACGACGCGGGCCGAGGCGGTGGTCGACCTCGACGCCGTGCGCGAGTCGGTGGCGACGTTGAAGGCCGCCGCCGGCGGCGCGGAGGTGCTCGCCGCGGTGAAGGCCGACGGCTACGGCCACGGCGCCGAGCCGGTCGCGCGCGCCGCGCTGGAGGCCGGCGCGACCTGGCTCGGCGTGGTGCTCGTCGAGGAGGGCGTGGCGCTGCGGCAGGCCGGCGTCCGCGCGCCGATCCTCGTGATGATGGAGCCGCCGCCCGGCGCGGGCGCGGTCGCCGCGGAGCACCGGCTCGACCTCGGCGTCGGGTCGCCCGCGTCGCTGCGCGACGCCGCCGAGCATGGCGCCCGCGTGCACCTCAAGGTCGACACCGGCCTCTCGCGCGGCGGCGCCGTGGACTGGCCGGCGCTCTGCGCGGAGGCGAAGCGGCTCGGCGCCGACGTGCACGGCGTCTGGTCGCACCTCGCCTGCGCCGACGCGGTGGGTGCCGCGTCGAACGCCGCGCAGGTCGCGCGGTTCGAGGAGGCCATCGGAGTGGCGGCGGAGGCCGGGCTGTCACCTGCGCTGCGGCACCTCGCGAACAGCGCCGCGACGTTGACGATGCCGGAGGCGCGCTACGACCTCGTCCGGCCGGGCATCGCCTGCTACGGCCTGTCGCCGGTGCCGGGGGAGGCGTTCGGCCTGCGGCCGGCGATGACGCTGCGGGCGCGGGTCGCGATGACCAAGCGGGTGCCGGAGGGGACCGGCGTCTCGTACGGTCACCGGTACGTGACCGCGGTGGAGACGACGTTGGCGCTGGTGCCGGTGGGGTACGGCGACGGCGTGCCCCGCGCGGCCACGAACACCGCCGAGGTGTGGCTCGGCGGCGCGCGGCGGCGGATCAGCGGGACGGTGTGCATGGACCAGTTCGTCGTGGACGTCGGCGACGCGGCGGTGGAGGCGGGCGACGTCGTGGTGCTGTTCGGCGAGGGGCTGCACGGCGAGCCGACCGCGCAGGACTGGGCCGACGCGCTCGGCACGATCCCGTACGAGATCGTCACGCGCATCGGGCCGCGGGTGCCGCGGACGTACGTGGGGGCGTCGTGAGGCCGCGGGTCGACAAGCGCCGCGCGGGCGTCGTCGGTGGCGTGATGGGCGCGGTGTTCGCGGGCGTCGCGGCGGGCGTCGCGGTCGAACGCCTCGTCGTCGGCCGCGACCGGCTGCGCCCCGACCCGGAGGCGAGCGAGCCGTTCGGGCGGCTGCCCGGGCGCGAGTCGATGGTGACGCTGCCGGACGGCGTGCGGCTGCACGTCGAGGAGACCGGCGACGGCCCGCTGACGGTCGTCTTCGTGCACGGCTTCGCGCTGTCGCTGGCGTCGTGGCACTACCAGCGGCGCGACCTCGCGGACGTCGCCCGGCTGGTGTTCTACGACCAGCGCGCGCACGGGCAGTCCACCCGTGGCGACGACGCGAAGAACACGTTGCGCCAGCTCGGCCACGACCTCGCCGAGGTGATCGAGCAGGTCGCGCCGCGCGGCCCGGTCGTCCTCGTGGGCCACTCGATGGGCGGCATGACCGTGATGTCGCTCGCCCAGGAGCGCCCCGACCTGATCGGGACGCGGGTGGTCGCGGCGGCGCTGCTCGCCACGTCCGCCGGCGGCATCGCCGAGGCCGTGGTGCCGATCGGCTCGCGGGCGACGGACGTGCTGTCGTCGCGGCTGCTGCCGCGCGCGCACCGGGTCGCCGGGTCGCCGTTCGTCGGCCGCGCGCGGCGCGCGGGCAGCGACCTGAACTTCCTCTTCACCAAGATCTGGGGCTTCGGCGACAACCCGTCGCCCGCGCAGGTCGAGCTGTGCGAGCGCATGACGTCGGCGACGCCGCTCGACGTCATCACGTCGTTCCTCCCGACGTTCGTGGAGCACGACCTCTACCGCGGGCTCACCGAGCTGGCCCGCATCCCGACGCTGGTGATCGGCGGCACCAAGGACAAGGTCACGCCGTACTCGCACTCCGAGGAGATCGCGCGGCGCATCCCGGGGACGCAGTTCGTCACGCTGGCCGGCGCCGGCCACATGCTGATGTGCGAACGCGCCCCCCTCGTGAACCTGCACCTGCGCGCGTTCCTGCGCCGCGCCGCGCGCGGATCGGCGGCCGCCCGTGGTGCCTGACTCGGCGGTCGCCGTGCGGGCCGCGGCGGACGCGGCATCGTCGTGGGCGGAGCTGCGCGCCGCCGCGGCGGAGTGCGTGGCGTGCCCGCTGCACGCGGGGCGGACGCAGGTGGTGTTCGCCGACGGGGAGGCGCCGGCGGACGTGATGTTCGTGGGGGAGGCGCCCGGGTTCCACGAGGACCGGCAGGGGGTGCCGTTCGTCGGCGTGTCCGGGCAGCTCCTGACCCGGCTGCTGTCCGAGGTCGGCATCGACCGTTCGCAAGTGGTCATCGCGAACGTCCTCAAGTGCCGCCCGCCCGCGAACCGCGACCCGCTGCCCGACGAGGTCGCCACCTGCCGCTCGTGGCTGCGCAGGCAGGTGCACCTCGTGGACCCGGCGGTGATCTGCACGCTCGGCAACTTCGCGACGCGCTGGGCGCTCGGCCCGGACGTGTCGATTACCCGGGTGCGGGGGCAGCGGTTCGAGGTGTCGGGCAAGACCGTGGTGCCGACGTTCCACCCGTCCGCGGCGCTGCGGTCGGGCCCGTCCGGCGCGCAGATGCAGGCGCTGCGCGCGGACATCGCGCTGCTCGCCGAGGTGGTCCGTGCTCGTACGAACGCCTGACGAGATGCGCGCGCTCGGCGCGTCGCTGGCCGCCGTGGCGCGGCCGGGTGACCTGCTCGTGCTGACCGGCCCGCTGGGCGCCGGCAAGACCGTGCTCGCCCAGGGCCTCGGCGCGGGGCTCGGGGTACGGGAGCGGGTCACGTCGCCGACGTTCGTCATCGCGCACGTGCACCGCGACGGGCGGCTGCCGTTCGTGCACGTGGACGCGTACCGGCTGTCGTCGGTCGCGGAGGTGGACGACCTCGACCTCGACGCCGTGCTGCCGGAGTCCGTCACCGCCGTCGAGTGGGGCAGCGGACTGGTCGAGGCGCTGAGCGACTCGTGGCTGGAGGTGCGGATCGAACGCCACG
The DNA here is from genome assembly GCA_036382875.1 of Mycobacteriales bacterium. GTDB lineage: Bacteria > Actinomycetota > Actinomycetes > BP-191 > BP-191 > BP-191. The sequence continues at coordinate 39,087 of DASVPJ010000036.1, read as the reverse complement.
ACGACGACACGCGCACCGTGACGCTGGAGCCGCACGGCGACTGGGCGGGGCGGCTGCCGGCGTGAGCCTGCGGTGGTACGCGCGGCTGAGGCTCGTGATCGTCGGCTGGCTCGTGTTCGTCACGCCGTGGGTGCTGGTCGCCCCGCTGCTGGGCGGCGGGACGTTCGGCGCGGGAGGCGTCCTGCTGGTGCTGTTCGGCACCTGGCGCGGCATCGCGGTGCGGGTGCGCGAGAACGACGACGGACTGCGGGTGCGCAACGTCGTGCGGTCGTACCGGCTGCGGTGGGACGACGTCACCGGCGTCGAGTGGGGCAGCGCGACGGGGGCGGTGGGGTTCCGTGCGCCGGTGCTGACCCGCGCCGAGGGATGGCCGCGCCGGGTGCCGGTGCTCGGCATGGCGGCCGCGTTCCCGACCGAGCGCGACAAGGAGCGGGTGGACCGGTGGGCGGAGCGCATCGCCGCGTAGCAGAATCCCCCCACGCCGACCGCCCCGGAGGAGCCATGGCCACGCTGTCGATCGCGTCGATCCTCGCCGAGTCCGCCGTCCGCCACGCCGACCGCACGGCGTTGGTGATGGGGCCGCAGACCACGACGTACGCCGACCTGTGGCTCGACGCGCGGCGCTACGCGGCGGCGTTGCGCGAGCAGGGCATCGGCCCCGGCGACAAGGTCGGCGTGCTGATCCCCAACGTGCCCGACTTCCCGAAGACGTACTACGCGGTCCTCGCGCTCGGCGGCGTCGTCGTGCCGGTGCACGCGCTGCTGCGCGCGGAGGAGATCGAGTACGTGCTGCGCGACTCCGGCGCCAAGGCGCTGATCTGCCACGACGCGCTCGCCGGCGAGGGCGCGAAGGCGGCCGAGCTGGCGGAGGTGCCGCTCGTCTCGCCGGCCGCGCTCGCGGGTGACGCGGCGATCGACACGTACGTCCAGCGCGACGCCGCCGACGACGCGGTGATCCTCTACACGAGCGGCACGACCGGGAAGCCGAAGGGCGCGGTGCTCTCGCACCTCAACGTCGTGCTGAACGTCACCGTGTCGGCGTTCGACGTCATCGGGCTGCGCCAGGACGACGTGATCCTGGGCTGCCTGCCGCTGTTCCACTCGTTCGGGCAGGTCTGCGCGATGAACTCCGGCTTCCGCGCCGGCGCGGCGCTCGCGCTGATGCCGCGCTTCGACGGGCCCGGTGCGCTCGACGCGATCGAGTCGTACGGCGTCACGGTGTTCATGGGCGTGCCGACGATGTACATCGCGCTGCTCGACGCGGCGCGCACCGACGAGCGCCGGCCGCGGCTGCGGATCGCCGTGTCGGGCGGGGCGTCGTTGCCGGTCGCGGTCATGGACAAGTGGCGCGAGGTGTTCGGGTCGGAGATCTACGAGGGGTACGGCCTGTCGGAGACGTCGCCGGTCGCGACGTTCAACCACGAGGCGATCGGTCGCAAGCCCGGCACCGTCGGCACGCCGATCTGGGGCGTCGACGTCGAGATCGCCAAGGCCGAGGTGGAGGACCGGATCGAGCTGGTGCCGGCGGGCGAGATCGGCGAGGTCGTCATCCGCGGCCACAACGTCTTCACCGGCTACCTGAACAACGACGCCGCGACCCGCGCCGCGATCGTCGACGGCTGGTTCCGCTCCGGCGACCTCGGCACGAAGGACGCGGACGGGTTCGTCTCGATCGTCGACCGCAAGAAGGACATGGTGCTGCGCGGCGGGTTCAACGTGTACCCGCGCGAGGTCGAGGAGGTCCTGCTGCGGCACGAGTCCATCGGCCAGGTCGCGGTGATCGCGCTGCCGGACCCGACGCACGGCGAGGAGGTCTGCGCGGTCGTGGTGCGCGCGCCGGACGCGCCGGACGTCACGGCCGAGGAGATCGTCGCCTGGTCGAAGGAGCACCTCGCCGCGCACAAGTACCCGCGCGTCGTGCACTTCGTGGACGCGTTCCCGCTCGGCCCCAGCGGCAAGGTCCTCAAGCGCGAGCTGGTCGCCCGCTTCACCGAGTGACCCGGCGCAGGTACGCCGACGGGCCCACGGTCAGGGCGTTCGGCTTCGTCGCCGTCACCCCGTGCGCGCTCACCGCGCTGTCCGCCTGGGTGCTCACGGAGTGGCACCCGCTGGTGCGCCTCGCCGTCGTCGCGGTCGCCGTCGTGGTGTTCTGGCGCGCGGTCTCGATGTACGTGATCGAGGACGACGAGGGTCTGGAGGTGCGCGGCTTCTTCTCGACGCGGCGCCTCCGCTGGTCGGAGATCGAACGGTTCGACTGGGTGTGCACACCGCTGCTCCGCAGCCAGTCGAACGACGTCATCGTCCCTGCCGCCGTCTCACCCGTCGGGCGCGTCGTCCTCCATGTGATGCCGGTGGCCCGGCTCTGGTGCCGGCAGCGTTACCGCGACGACCCGTTCACGACCGACGGGCCGTTCGCCGACGTCGTCGCGCGGTGGGAGCGCGAGCGGCTCGGCCACCGGCCGCACTAGGGTCGGGTACGTGCTTGTACTCGCGCTCGACACGTCGACGCCCGCCGTCACGGTGGCGACGTCCGACGGCGGGGCGCGCTCGGTCGTCGCCGCGAACCGGCACGGCGAGCTGCTCGCGCCGCTCGTCGCCGAGGTGCTCGGCGGCCGCCGGCCCGACGCGATCGTCGTCGGTCTCGGCCCGGGTCCGTTCACCGGCCTGCGGGTCGGCATCGTGACCGCGAAGACGATGGGCCACGCGCTCGGCGTGCCGGTGCACGGCGCCTGCTCGCTCGACGCGCTCGCCACCCCCGGCGGCGCGGTCGCGACCGACGCGCGGCGGCGCGAGGTCTACTGGGCCCGCTACGACGCCGCCGGCGCGCGGGTGGCCGGCCCCGCGGTGGGCCGGCCCGCGGACGTCGCGGCCGCGCTGCGGGAGGCCGGCGTGACGCACGTCGCGGGCGCCGGACCGCGGCTGTACCCGGAGGCGTTCGCCGGGTTCGAGACCGGCGAGGAGCACCCGTCGGCGGCGCGCCTGCTGGACGCGCCGCGCGCCGCCGACCTGGCGCCGTTGTACCTGCGCCGGCCGGACGCCGCGCCCCCCGGCCCGCGCAAGAAGGTGACCGCATGATCCGCCGGATGCGCTGGTGGGACCTGGAGCAGGTCGTGGCGCTGGAGGAGGCGCTGTTCGACGACGCGTGGTCGCCGGAGCTGTTCTGGGACGAGCTGGCGCAGGGCGCGACGCGGACGTACGTCGTGGCCGAGGAGGACGAGACGGTCGTGGCGTACGCCGGGCTGGCCGCGATGCCCGACGAGGCGTACGTCCAGACGATCGCGGTCGCGCCGTCGCACCAGCGGCGCGGCCTCGGCGCGACGCTGCTGACGCATCTCATGGACGACGCGCGCCGCCGCGGCCTGCCGCGCGTGGGGCTCGAGGTGCGCATCGACAACGAGCCCGCCATCCGCCTCTACGAGCGCTTCGGCTTCGAGGCGATCGCGGTCCGCAAGCGGTACTACCAGCCGTCCGGCACCGACGCGCTCGTGATGGTGACGACGTGACGTCCGAGCCGCTCGTCCTCGGGATCGAGACGTCGTGCGACGAGACCGGCGTCGGCGTCGTGCGCGGCTCGACGCTGCTCGCCGACGCGATCGCGTCGCAGGTGGACGAGCACGCGCGGTTCGGCGGCGTCGTTCCCGAGGTGGCGAGCCGCGCGCACCTCGAGGCGATCGTGCCGACCGTGGACCGCGCGCTCGCGACGGCCGGAGTGACGCTGCGCGACCTCGACGCGATCGCGGTCACCGCGGGGCCTGGCCTCGCGGGCGCGCTGCTCGTCGGCGTCGCGGCGGCGAAGGCGTACGCGCTCGCGCTCGGCGTGCCGCTCGTCGGCGTCAACCACCTCGCCGCGCACGTCGCCGTGGACACGCTGGAGCACGGTCCGCTGCCCGACCCGTGCGTCGCGCTGCTGGTCAGCGGCGGCCACTCGTCGCTGCTGCTCGTGCCGGACCTCACCGCGGTCGTGCCGCTGGGCAGCACCGTGGACGACGCGGCGGGGGAGGCGTTCGACAAGGTGGCCCGCGTGCTGGGGCTGCCGTTCCCTGGCGGCCCGCACGTGGACCGCGCGGCGCGGGAGGGGTCGCCGGACGCGATCGCGTTCCCGCGCGGGCGCACCGAGGGGACGTACGACTTCACGTTCAGCGGCCTCAAGACAGCCGTCGCGCGCTGGGTCGAGGCGCACGAGGGTCCCCTGCCGGTGGCCGACGTCGCGGCGTCGTTCCAGGAGGCGGTCGTGGACGTGCTCGTCACGAAGGCGGTGGCCGCGGCGCGCGAGCACGGCGCGTCGTTGCTGATCGGCGGCGGCGTCGCGGCGAACAGCCGGCTGCGCGCCGTCGCCGCGGAGCGCTGCGAACGCGCCGGGGTGGCGTTGCGGGTGCCGCGCCCGGGCCTGTGCACCGACAACGGCGCGATGGTCGCCGCGCTCGGCGCCGAGCTGGTCCGGCGCGGCGTGGCGTCGCCGCTGGACCTGCCGGCCGACCCGGGGCTGGCGCTGGCGTGACGACGTTGATGTGGGAGGCGGTCGCCGCCGAGGGGCGCGCCGACGACCTCGTGGCGTGGGCGGTCGGGCTCGGCGCGGGCGAGGTGTACCGCTCCGCCGACGGCCGGGTGGTGGTGGTTGCGGACGGCGTGGCGGCGCTGCCGGACCCGCCCGAGGGGACGTGCGCGCGCGAGCCGCACGCGTGGACGTTCGAGCGGGTCGCGCGAAGTTGACTCGCTGGCACTCAGCGTGTGAGAGTGCTAACGACGGCCCGATCCCCGCGACGGCGGGCCACCCCACATCCGTCACGCAGGAGAGGCAGACATGCCGACCGCCACCAAGGTCACGATCAAGCCGCTCGAGGACCGCATCGTCGTCCAGGCCAACGAGGCCGAGACCACGACCGCGTCGGGCATCGTCATCCCCGACACGGCCAAGGAGAAGCCCCAGGAGGGCACGGTCATCGCCGTGGGCCCGGGCAAGTTCAACGAGGACGGCGACGCCCGCGTCCCGATGGACGTCAACGTCGGTGACACCGTCATCTACAGCAAGTACGGCGGCACCGAGGTCAAGTACGGCGCCGACGAGTACCTCATCCTCAGCGCGCGCGACGTCCTCGCGATCATCGAGAAGTAACCAGCCTGCTCGACCGCCCCGGCACGCGTACGCGTCCGGGGCGGCGTGCTGAGAGGAACAGTTCGTATGTCCAAGATCCTGGAGTTCCACGCCGACGCGCGCGACTCGCTGCAGCGCGGCGTGGACAAGCTCGCCGACGCGGTGAAGGTGACGCTCGGCCCGCGCGGCCGCAACGTCGTCATCGACAAGAAGTGGGGCGCCCCCACGATCACCAACGACGGCGTGACGATCGCCCGCGAGGTCGAGCTCGACGACCCGTACGAGAACATGGGCGCGCAGCTCGCCAAGGAGGTCGCCACCAAGACGAACGACGTCGCGGGTGACGGCACCACGACCGCGACCGTGCTCGCCCAGGCGATGGTCCGCGAGGGCCTGCGCAACGTCGCCGCCGGCGCGTCGCCGTTGTCGCTCAAGAAGGGCATCGAGGCCGCCGTCGCGCGCGTCTCCGAGGTGCTGCTGGAGGCGGCGCGCGAGGTCGAGTCGCAGGACGACATCGCGCACGTGGCGTCGATCTCCGCGCAGGACCGCCAGATCGGCGAGCTGATCGCCGAGGCGATGAGCAAGGTCGGCAAGGACGGTGTCATCACCGTCGAGGAGTCGAACACGATGGGCCTCGAGCTGGAGTTCACCGAGGGCCTGCAGTTCGACAAGGGCTACATCTCGCCGTACTTCGTCACCGACGCCGAGCGCATGGAGGCGACGTACGACGACCCGTACATCCTCATCTACGGGTCGAAGATCGGCGCGATCCACGAGCTGCTGCCGTTGCTGGAGAAGGTCCTCCAGTCCGGCAAGCCGCTGCTCATCGTGGCCGAGGACGTCGAGGGCGAGGCGCTCTCGACCATGGTCGTCAACAAGATCCGCGGCACGCTCAACGCGTGCGCCGTCAAGGCGCCCGGCTTCGGCGACCGCCGCAAGGCGATGCTGCAGGACATGGCGATCCTGACCGGCGGCCAGGTCGTCTCCGCCGAGGTCGGCCTCAAGCTCGACTCGGTCGGCCTCGACATGCTCGGCCGCGCGCGCAAGGTCACGGTCACCAAGGACACCACCACGATCGTGGACGGCGCCGGGTCCGAGTCCGACATCAAGGGCCGCATCAGCCAGATCAAGGCCGAGATCGAGGCCAGCGACTCCGACTGGGACCGCGAGAAGCTGCAGGAGCGGCTCGCCAAGCTGGCCGGCGGCGTCGGCGTCATCCGCGTCGGCGCGGCCACCGAGGTGGAGCTGAAGGAGAAGAAGCACCGCCTCGAGGACGCCATCTCGGCGACCCGCGCGGCGGTGGAGGAGGGCATCGTCTCCGGCGGTGGCACGGCTCTGGTGGCCGCCGCGGCCGGGCTCGACAAGCTCGACCTCATCGGCGACGAGGCGACCGGCGCCTCGATCGTGCGCAAGGCGCTGGACGAGCCGTTGCGCTGGATCGCGCAGAACGCCGGGCACGAGGGCTACGTCGTGGTGTCCAAGGTGCGCGAGCTGCCCGCCGGGCACGGCCTCAACGCCGCGACCGGCGAGTACGTCGACCTCATCGCGGCCGGCGTCGTGGACCCGGTCAAGGTGACGCGGTCGGCGGTGCGGAACGCCGCCTCCATCGCGGCGATGCTGCTCACCACCGAGACGCTCGTCGCCGAGAAGCCGGAGCCGAAGGACGACGCCCCCGCCGCGGGGCACGGCCACGGTCACGGTCACGGCCACATGCACTAGCCACTGGTACACGTGCCGGACGGCCCGCTCCCTTCCCGGGGCGGGCCGTTCGGCTTTCTCTCGCCTCGTCCCGGGCGCGGCGGGTCGTCTCGACCGAGCCGAGCACGGCCCACGACGAGCGTGTCTTCTCCCGGCGACGTCCCGCTGACCCTCGACCGGTGAACGGCGCGTTCTGCGGCTGCTACTGCCCGTCCCGGCCGAGGGGCATGGGCGTGCAGCGCGGGGTCACGCGGGTCCGAGGCGGCGGTCCGCGGCGATCGCGCCGCCTCCGCGCCCGCGGCGCGCACGCGCCTGTGGACGACCTCATCCACAGGCCCCTCCGCTCGCTACCGTCGAACGCGGACGTCGCGAACGCACGGAGGAGGACGTTCATGAGGTGGTTCCGCCGGCGCCGCGCGCCGCGCCCGCTCGTGCCCGGTGAGCTCATCGACACCAACACGCCCGAGGGGCGGGCGCGCTTCGACGAGGTGTTCGGCCACCTGCCGAAGCGACGGAGCTCGCCCGAGCCGCTGCCCTGGCTCGCCGGCATCGACATCGCCCAGATCGTCATCGACCAACGGGGGCCTGATTGATCGTCTACTTCGACACGTCCGCGTTCGTGACGCTGTTCCTCCCGGACGAGGAGACGACGCGGGCACGGCTCGCGTGGGACCTCGCGCCGGCGACGGCGGTGTCGCTCGTGCTCTACGCCGAGGCCCGTTCCGCGCTCGCCGCCGCCCGGCGGCACGGCGGGGCGGTCAGCGTCGCGGACGCGGGCGCGGCGATCGGCGAGCGCCTGTACGAGTCGCACGTCGTCACGCCGACGTACCGGCTCGTGCACGACGCCGGTGGCCTCGCGGAGGTGCGGGCGCTGCGCGGCTTCGACGCGGTGCACCTGGCGTCGGCGCTGCAGACCGGCCCGGAGACGGTCGTCGTCACGGCCGACAAGCGGCTGGCTGGAGCGGCGCTCGCGGAAGGGATGGTGGTGCTGGCGGTCTGACCTACCACTTCATCAGGGCGCGGAGCTCGAAGTGCCTCGGGTCGGGGTACGACCAGTCGCCGCCCCACCGGGAGCCCACCGGGGGAAGATCGCCACGATGCGCGTCCGCGGCGATGCTGCTCCCCACGGAGCGGCTGGTCGCCGACCTGCCGGAGCCGAAGGGCGACGCGCGGGCTGGAGGCAGAGTACGGGCACAGGCGCCGGCGACTGGTCCAGCCGCTGGCGGAGACCGAGAGATGGCTACTCTGGGCTATAGCCGGGCTACGCAGCGTACGGATTGACTCCCCCCTCACGGGTTCACACCTCTGGGGGGCACATGCGCCGTGTCGTCATGTCCGTTCTCGCGACCGCGCTGGCGGCCGGAACGCTGTCCGTCGTCGCCGCTCCGGCGACGGCCACCGATCCCACGCCCTACCTCGACGCGGTCACGCTCGACGTCCCCGCCGCGCACTGGCGGCTCGACGAGACGGGCAACGACACGACGCTGCACGACGCGACGTCGAACGGCCGCAACGGCACGTTCACCGGGTCGCCGACGCAGGGGAAGTCCGACGCGCTGTTCGGCGAGGCGGGCACCGCGGTCGGCTTCAACGGGTCGAGCCAGTACGCGAGCGTCGCGGCGAACGCGGCGTTCCAGACCGGGTCCGCCACCGTCGAGGCGTGGTTCCGGTCCACCGGGACCGGAGGCCAGACGCGCTACCTCTACAACCGGGGCGGCACGAACGGGCAGACCGTGCTCGGGATCGACTCGTCGCTGCGGCTGTTCGGTGCGGTCAAGGTCGGCGGCGTGACGTACACCGTCACCGGCACGACCGAGGTCGTGGAGGGCCGCTGGCACCACGCGGTGCTGACCCACGACGGCTCGCTCGTGAAGCTCTTCCTCGACGGCCAGCAGGCGGCGAGCGCGACCGCGGCGGGGACGCTCGACGCGTACGCGGGGTACGGCCCCTCGATCGGCCACGCGTCGAACTCCAGCGGCTTCCGCTTCTCGGGCGACCTGGACGAGATCGCGGTCTACGGGTACCCGCTGACGCCGTCGCGGATCGCGGCGCACTACACCGCCGCCGGCTCGCGAGCCGAGTCCTGCGACGGCACGACGGCGTACCAGGACCTGGTCTGCGACTCCGACCCGATGGCGTACTACCCGCTCGACGGCAACGCCACGGACCTCGTGACGCCGGCGAACAGCGGGACGTACGACAACGGCACCACGACGGGCACCGGCGCGGTCTACACCGAGCCGACGCGGGTGGCCGCGCGGCTCGACGGCGTCAACGACCGGGTGACCGCGCCGTACGAGCCGTACGGCCGGTACGCCGTCACCCGCGGCTCGGCCGAGGCGTGGTTCAGGCTCACGACGTTCACGACGTCGGACCGCTACGTGGTCACCCGCGGCGGCTCCACGGGAAGCCCGCTGATGCTGGCGATCCGCAACGGCGCCGCGTACGGGCGCGTGCTCGTCGGCGGCACCGGCTACGACCTGGTCGGCACCACGAAGATCGACGACCGGGCGTGGCACCACCTCGCGGTGACCTACGACGGCGCCGCCGCGCGGCTCTACGTCGACGGGACGCAGGAGGCGACGGCGAGCGCCACGGGCGCGCTGCCGTACGCCGTCAACGCGCCGATCGCGATCGGGTACGCGACCAACAGCTCGGCGCAGACCGGTGGCGACGTCGACGAGGTCGCGCTCTACGACCACGCGCTGACGGCCGGGGAGGTCGCCGCGCGCGTCGCCGCGGCGGGCACGCGGCCCTACTCGTGCACGGGCGCCGGCGCGTACTCCGAGGTGCTGTGCGACGCGGGCCCGGTGGGCTACTGGTCGCTCGACGAGGCGACCGGCGCGACGAGCGCCGCCGACCGCACGTCGTACGCCAACGCGGGCGCGCCCCAGAACGCGTGGCAGTTCGGCCGCGCCGGGATCGCGGGCAACGCCGCGGGAATCACGGCGGGCAGCTCGAACCCGTCCCTGCACGTGGCACGGGAGGCCTACGGGGCGTACGACATCGACAAGATCACGGTCGAGGGCTGGGTGAAGTTCGGCACGAGCCCGCCGTGGTTCGACGTGTGGTTCATGCACCAGATGCGCAACAGCCAGGTCTGGGCCATCGGGACCCAGGGCACCAACGCGCAACTCATCGCGCAGCTCCGGACCCGCGACGGCGTCGTGCACCGGCTCGTCGCGCCGGCCACGGTGCTCGGGAACTGGTGGACGCACGTCGCGCTCACGTACGACGGCAGCGTCATCCGGCTCTACGCGCACGGCGCCGTCGTGGCGTCCAAGGCGTACACCGGCCTCGTCGAGCGCTGCTACGACGTCGGGGGCTGCGTGACGTCGTTCGGCGTCCCGTCGAACACCGGCACCAGCTCCTGGCCGACGATGACGCTGGACGAGATCGCGATGTACGACCGCGCGCTCTCGCCCGGTGAGCTCGCGGACCACTGGGCGATCGGCGTCCCGCCGGAGATGCTCGCCGAGCAGAGCTACGGCCCGACGGGCAGCGGCGCGTACGCCGAGAACCCCACGGGCTGCTGCGGCGACCCGGTCAACACGGCGACCGGCTCGTTCTACGACACGTGGCACGACGCGCGGGTCGGCGGCGCGGGGACGACGTTCGACTTCGCGCGGTCCTACAACTCCGCCGACACCGGGTCCGGCCCGCTCGGCGCCGGGTGGACGCACTCGTACCAGGCCGGCCTGTCGATCGCGGGCAACGGCGACGTCACGGTGCGCACCGCGAGCGGCCAGCGGATCTTCTTCGCCAAGCAGACGAACGGCAGCTACCTGGGCTCGACCGGCGTGCGGGCCAAGCTCGTGAAGAACGGCAACGGCACCTACACGCTCACGACCCGCGACCAGGAGACGCTCGGGTTCGACGCGACCGGCCTGCTGACGTCGCAGCGCGACCGCAGCGGGACCGGGCTGACGTTCACGTACACCAGCGGGCAGCTCACCGGCGTCACCGACGCGGCGGGCCGCACGGCCACCCTCGCGTACACCGGCTCGCTGCTGACGTCGGTCACGCTCGCCGACCTCCGGCACGTCGACTACGCCTACACGAACGGCCGGCTCACCGGCGTCACCGACCTCCGCGGCAAGACGACGACGTACGCGTACGACACCGCCGGGCGCCTGGCGTCGGCGACCGACCCGCTCGGGCACCAGCCGTTCAGGAACACCTACGACGCGACGACGGGCCGCATCACCGCCCAGCTCGACCAGCACGGCAACCAGACGACGTACGCCTGGGACGCGGCGACCCGTACCGCCACGGTCACCGACCCCCGCGGCGGGGTCACCAAGCACACGTACTCCGCGGGCCGGCTGCTGCTGCGGACCGTCGACCCGGTCGGCGCGGTGACGCGCTACACCTACGACAGCGACCTCAACCTCGCGTCGCGGACCGACCCGCGCGGGAACCGCTGGGCGATGACGTACGACGCCGCCGGCAACCTGCTCTCCCGCACCGCGCCCGCGCCGTTCAACCACGTCGAGACGTGGACCTACAACACGCGGAACGACCCCCTGACGGCGGTCGACCGGCGCGGCAAGACGACGACGTACACGTACGACTCGACCGGTCGCCCCAGCACCGTCACGGACCGGGCGAACGGCGTCACGTCGTTCACCTACGACACGGCGGGCCAGGTGCTCACCGTCGTCGACCCGCGCAACGGCACCACGACGTACACGTACGACTCCGCCGGCAACCGCACGTCGGAGCAGACGCCGCTCGGCAACACGACCACGTGGACGTACGACTCCTCGGGCCGGAGCGTCTCCATGGTCGAGCCGCGCGGCAACGTCACCGGCGCCAACGCCGCGACGTACACGACCACCTGGACCTACGACGCTTCGGACCACGTCACGAGCGAGACCCGGCCGGGCGGTCGCACGACGACGCGGACGTACGACGACAACGGCCGGCTGGCCACGGTCACCGACCCCGAGAACGGCGTGACCACGTACGGCTACGACGCCGCCGGTCAGGTCACGACGATCACCTGGCCCGACACCACCACCACGACGAGCACGTACGACGCCACGGGCAACCTCACGAGCTCGACCACGGCGCTCGGCCGGACGACGACGTACGGCTACGACCTGGCCGGCCGGCGCACGTCGATGACGACCCCGCGCGGGAACGTCACCGGCGGCACCCCGTCGGCGTACACGTGGACCTACGGCTACGACCTGTCCGGCAACCGGACGTCGGTGTCGCACCCCGCCGCGGGCACGACGCGCGTGACCTACGACGCGCTGGACCGCCCGGTGTCGACGAAGGACGCGCTCGGCAACACCACGGCGGTCGGCTACGACGCCAACGGCAACCCCACGACCGTCACGGACCCGCTCACGGCGGTCACGACGACGGCGTACGACGACCTGGACAGGCCGGTCACGGTCACCGACCCGCTGTCGAAGACGACGACCACGGCGTACGACGCGATGGGCAACCGCACCAGCGTCACCACGCCGCTCGGCCACGTGACCACGTGGACGTACGACGCCGACCAGCGGATGGCGACCGTGGTCGAGCCGCGCGGCAACGTGACGGGCGCGAACCCGGCCCACTACACGACCACGATCGGCTACGACGCCGCGGGTCACGTCACCTCGCGCACCGACGCCCTCGGCAACGTCGTCGAGATGGAGTACGACGCCGCCGGCCGCCTGGTCGCGGAGGAGGACCCGAACGACGGCCGCACCGAGTACGCGTACGACGACCTCGACCGCCTGGTCGAGATCACCGCGCCGGACCTCACGACGACGACGTACGCCTACGACGCCGTGGGCAACCTCGTGTCGCGCACCGACGCCAAGAACCACGTCACCGAGTACGACTACGACGACGACCGGCGCCTGGTCGAGAAGACCGACCCGCTCGCCCGGCACACCGCCTACGCGTACGACGCGGAGGGCAACGTCGTCACCCGCGAGACCCCGCTCGGCACGGCCACCTCGACCACCGGCGACGGCACGGTCGCGGCGACGTACGACGCCCTCGGCCGGGTCGCGACCGTCGACTACTCCGACGGCACGCCCGACGTCGGCTACGCGTACGACCTGCTCGGCCGGCTCGCCACGATGACCGACGGCGCGGGGAGCGAGACGTACGGCTACGACGCCGTGGGCCGGCTCGAGACCGTGACCCGCGGCACGCAGTCGTTCGCCTACGACTACGACCTCGCCGGCCGGCTGACCAGCCGCACGTACCCGGACGGGACCGTCGTGGACCAGGCCTGGGACGACGACGGCCGGCTGACGTCGCTCACGTCGGCGAGCGCCACCACGACGCTCGGGTACGACGTGGCCGACCGGCTGACCGCGACGACGTTCCCGGCCGCGGTCGGGTACGAGGAGTCGCGCGTCTACGACCGCGCCGGCCGGCTCACCGAGGTCGCGACGACCGCCGGCTCGACCGTCCTGTCGCGGTACGTCCGCACGCTCGACTCGGCCGGCAACCCGCTCACCCGGACGGTCACGCGCGGGTCGGTCAGCACCACCGACACGTACGAGTACGACGACCTCGACCGGCTGACCAAGGTCTGCTTCGCGGTCGCCTGCACGAACCCGGGCGTCAACGCGATCGAGTACGCGTACGACGCCGTCGGCAACCGGACCGCGCAGGACCGCATCGGCGCCAACGCGAGCACCACGACGTACGCGTACGACGCCGCGGACCAGCTCACGAGCACGTCGCGGACCGACGCGCTGAACCCGACCCCCGACGTCACGACGTACACCTACGACGCCAACGGGCGGCAGACCGCGGCCGGCACGCGGACGTTCGCGTGGGGCCTGGACGACCGGCTCGCGTCGACCACCGACGCGTCGGTCACGACGGCGTACACCTACGACGGGGCCGGGCGGCGGCTCACCGAGGCGACCGGCGGGACCGTGCACACGCGGTACGCGTGGGACATCGCCAACGGCATCCCGACGCTCGCCGTGGAGTCGGACGGCAGCGGCACGGCGCAGCGCCGCTGGGTGCACGGCCCCGAGGGCGTCGTGTCGATGCGCACCGGCGCGGGCGCGGCGTACTACTACGGGCACGACCACGTCGGCTCCGTCACCGACGTCGTCGACGCGGCCGGCGCCGCGGAGTGGAGCTACGACTACGACCCGTTCGGGACGGCGCGCACGACCACCCAGGTGGGCACGAGCCCGCCGGCGAACCCGCTGCGCTACGCGGGCGAGCACCTGGACGCGGCGACCGGTCACTACCACCTGCGCGCCCGGCAGTACGACCCGGCGCTCGGCCGCCTGCTCTCGGCCGACCCGATGGCGCCGGAGCTCGACGACCCGTACGTCTCGGCGTACCTGTACGCACAGGGCCGCCCGACCCTGCTCACCGACCCGTCGGGGATGAACCCGTTCACCGCGGTGGTCGGCGGCGTGTGGGACGCCGCGAAGGACGTCTACCACGGCCTCGACACGCTGGTGACGAACCCGACGGAGATCGAGAAGCAACTCGAGCAGGTCTACGTGGAGAACGGCGAGGGCTGGTCGGGTCGCCTGGCGGTCTTCAACCAGTTCAACCCCGTGTACCAGGTGCTGGACCGGGGCGACCGGGCGATCCAGGCGGCGCGGTGCGGCAACTGGCGCGAGGCCGTCCGGCAGACGACCCACGTCGGGCTGACCGTCGCTCCGTACGCCCACGCCGCCACGCGCGGCACGTCCGTCCTGGGCCGCCTCTCGCGGCGGGGCGCCCTCACCGAGGGCGCGACGGTCCGGCCGCCGAGCGGTGGCATCCCGGGCCTGCGGAGGGGCTGGCAGGGCCGGTTGGCCGAGAACGGCAAGGGGTGGGTGTGGCAGCGTCGCGGCGCTCCCAAGACCGGCGCCGGCAAGAACGCCGACATGATGAGGGTCATGGACCCGACCGAGAAGTACCCGAACGGGTACGTCCGCTTCTACAACGAGCACGGGCAGCCGATCGGTCTCGACGGCAAGACGGGCCCCGCCGCGCATACCCACATCCCGCGCAACGGTCCCGGCGGCGACTGGCCGGTCCCGAAGGGCTGGGGCCAGTGACCGCGGCGTTGCCGGTCGTGGGCCACGCGATCTCGCGCGTCGAGTTCGACTACGCGGTGTCGTTCCTGACCGACGGCGACGCCTTCCTCAGGATCGAGCAGGCGTTCGAGCTGCGCGGCCCGGCCGCGCCGGCGGCCGTGGTGCGGCCGCCGGACGCGGCCGCGCACGCCGGAGCCCTCGTCCAGCTCCTGCGCGGCACGGTCGAGCGCGCCGACGTCGACGACCGGGGCACGTTGCGGCTCGGGGTCAGCGGCGGGCGCGAGATCGTGGTGCCGCCGGACAACGCGTACGAAGCGTGGACGTTCGCCGGGGCCCGCGGCGAGCACGTGGTGTGCCTGCCGGGAGGTGGTGTCACGGGCTGGGGGGCGGAGGAGGGCGCGTGACTACTTCGGGGTGATGAGGGCGCCGAGCTCGAAGTGCATCGGGTCGGTGTACGACCAGTCGCCGCCCCACCGGAAGCCCCAGCGCTTGAAGATCGCCACGATGCGCGGGTCCATCGTGCCGCGCCCGCCGCGGGCGTTCGTGGCGGCGTCGAAGTCGATCGCGATGCCCCACGTGTGCAGCGAGATCGCGTGCGAGGGGTCGCGCTCGATGAAGCGCGGGACGTAGCAGCCGTCGTACGTCCGCAGCAGGTGGCCGAGGCCCGCCGCCTCGACCTCGGCGAGGGCGCGGCGGAGCTGCGGGACCATCAGCCGGTGGCAGGTCACCCGTCCGATGACGGGGACGGTGGTGGAGACGATGTTCTGCGCGACCCAGCGCCGGTCGGGCTCGATCGTGCCGTCGTCGTACCAGCGGTAGGAGAACGCGCCGAACGCCTTCGCCGCCTTCGAGCCGGTGAGGAACGCGTACGGCGTCTGCGGCTGGGTGAGCAGGTGGATGCTGCCGCCGCGGCCGACGAGCCGGCGGGCGGCGGTGGCCAGCGCGGCGGGGTCGCCGCGGCCCGACGTCAGCAGCACGCCGGTCGTCGGTGCGAGGCCGAGCGTGGCGGCGACCGCGTCGGAGACGACGACGTCGGTGTCGGGCAGGTTCGTGGTGGCGATCGCGCCGAGCCGCATGGACAGGGTGGCGCGGCCGGCGACGCGCGCGGTGACGCCGAGCGGCCACCGGTGGCGCTCGGCGACGTCGTGGGCCACGACGAGGTCGCCGCGGTTCACGGCGGCCCAGACCGGGTCGGACTCGGCGGTGCCCTGCGGCGCGAACGCCCGGAACGACGACGCGTCGACGCCGGCGACGCCGAGCGGCGTGTTCTGCACGCGCACGGTGCCGGCGCGGAACGTCGTGAAGCCGCCCGGCGACAGCCGGCGCAACGCCTGCACGGTCGAGCCGGCGAGCGGGCGGCGGGAGACGACGAGCACGTCCGGGCGGACCCGGGCCTTCAACCGCGCCACCGGGCGGGCCGGTGCGGGCGCGGTGAAGGAGCCGACGGTGCCCTCGCGGGTGCCCGGCACCTCGCGGCGCCCCGACGCGACGGACGACACCGGCCCCGACGAGCACGCGGCCGCGGCCACGCCGAGCGCGCACGCGGCGGCGGCGAGGCGGGTACGGCGTACGCGACGGGACGCTGGGGTCACGAACACGTCCAATCTGGCAGGAATCGGACGAACACGGAGGTTACGTCGGCATGAGCCGTCAGCGGGTGTAACGGTTCACCCCCGCGCCGGTGACGCGCGCCCCGGCGGGCGCTGGGCCCCGGCGGCGCGCGCCGGTGCGCGGCGGCGCCCCCGGGCCGGCCGCGGCTACGACGCCACGCGCCGGCGCCCCGCGAGGATCTCCTCGCGGTCGGTCTCGGAGAGGCCACCCCAGATGCCGTACGGCTCGCGCGCGGCGAGCGCGTAGTCCGCGCACGCCTCCCGCACGGGGCAGCGGGCGCAGATGGCCTTCGCCGCCGCCTCGCGGGCAGCCCGCCGGGGGCCGCGCTCGTTCTCGGGGTGGAAGAACTGCTCGGTGTCGCTGCCGCGGCAGGCACCGTGGAGCTGCCAGTTCCAGTGGTCGGCCGTCGGGCCGGGCAGTCGGCGGAGGTCGGTCATCGCCGGGAGGGTCCTTCCAAGAGGCGGGTCAAGGCCTTGCGGAACAGTGTCGCAAGTTGTTCGTAAGTTGTTCAAGTAACGGTTTGGCGTCACCATGGTTGCCATGCCAGAGCCGGGCCTTCCCGTCGCCGCCGTGGCCCGGCGCCTCGGCGTCGCGCCCGCGACGCTGCGCACCTGGGAACGCCGCTACGGCCTCGGCCCGCACGGCCACGAGGCGGGCACCCGCCGCCTCTACACCCCCTCCGACGTCGCCGTCCTCGACCGGATGCGCCGCCTCACGCTGGAGGGCGTCGCACCCTCGGTCGCGGCGAAGGTCGCCGTGGAGGGCGACCTACCCGACGCAACGCCGCCCATGGAGCTGGAGTTCCGGGCCGCCAAGCGCAGCGGCGCCCGCGCGCGCGGGCTCAGCCGCGCGGCGTTCGGGCTCGACTGCGACTCGGTCCGCGCGCTGCTCGTGGAGGCGATCGCCACCGACGGCGTCATCGCGACCTGGGAGGGGCTGGTCGCGCCGGTGCTGCGCGCGATCGGCGACCGCTGGTCGGCGACCGGCGAGGGCGTGGAGGTCGAGCACTGCCTCTCGGAGGCGGCGATCGGCGTGCTCAACGCCGTCGCCCCGCTCGCGACGTCGCCGCCGCGCCCGGTGCTGCTGGCGTGCGCCGACGGCGAGGCGCACTCGCTGCCGCTGCACGCGCTCGGCGCGGCGCTGCGGGAGCGCGGCGTGGCGCCGCGGATGCTCGGCGCGGCGCTGCCGCCGAACGCGCTCGCCGCGGCCGTCCGCCGCACCGGACCGGCCGCGCTCCTGGTCTACGCGCACCAGCCCGAGCACGCGGTGACGGCGTTCCTGGCGGCGGTGCCGGGCACCCGGCCCGCCACGACGGTGATGGCCGGCGGCGCGGGCTGGCCCCAGCACGACCTCCCGCCGCACGTCCACTACGTGCACGACCTCGGCGAGGCCGTGCATCTCGTGCTCGTGGCTACGGGACAGGGCTGACGCCGCCGATATCCTCGCGACGAGACGAGGAGGCACGGTGGCCGACGACGACCTGGGAACGCTGCTCGCGCAGGGCGAGCGCGCGGCGTTCCACGGCCCGCCCGGCAAGGCGGTCGAGGCGCTGAGCAAGGCGGTCGAGCTCGCGCACGGCGCCGGCAACACCGACGCCTCGACGGCCGCGCTGTGGCTGCTGGGCGTGTCGCTCGGCGCCTGCGGCCGCTACGGCACCGCGATGACGACGCTCACGCCGGTCCTGGAGGCGGGCGAGGCGGCGGGCGGCGGCAGCGCGAAGCTGTTCGGCGCGCTCGCCGGTGCCAGCCTCGCGTCGATCCGCCGCCAGCTCGGCCGGCACGCCGAGGCGAAGGAGGCCGACGAGCGCGGGCTCGCGCTCTCCGACGGCGCGGGGGAGGCGGGGTTCGCCTGCCTGCTCGGCCTCGCCGCCGACGCGGTCGGGATGAACGACGCCAAGACGGCCCAGGAGAAGGCCGACGCCGCCGCCGACCTGCTGCCCGACCGCCCGACCGAGTGGTGGCGGCAGCGGGTGCGGCTGGACTGGGTGCGCGCCGAGATCGCGCTGCTCGAGGAGGACCCGGAGACCGCGGTCGACGCGGCCGAGGCGGCGGTGGAGCGCGCGGAGCGCTCCCGGGCGCCGCGGCACGTCGCGAAGAGCCTGCTGTTCCAGGGCGTGGCGCAGATCCAGAACGGCGACCTCGACGGCGCCGGCGCGCTGCGCCGTTGCGCGACGCTCGCGGAGGGCCTCGGCGCGCTGCCGCTGGTCTGGCCGAGCCGGGCGCTGCTCGGCGCGCTGCTGGCCGACAGCGACGAGGCGGAGAGCGCCACCAGCCTCGGCGCCGCGCGCTCGGCGGTCCTGGCGATCGCCGGCGACCTCCCGAACGACCTCCGCGAGGAGTGGCTCGCCCGCGACGAGATCGCGGCGCTGCTCGGGTCGTAGCCGCGGCCACGACGCGTCAGGTCCCGGGCGGTATGGCCCGGACGGGTCATTTTCGGGTTGGGGCTCCAGCAACCCCCGGTCGGCTGCCGATGCCTGAACCGTGACCGCACTCGACGTCTCCCACCGCGCGCCCTCGGGCGTCGCGGCGGACGACGTCGTGGCCGAGGTCGAGGCCGAGCGCGCCGCCGTGTCGCGGCTGCTGCACGACGACGTCGCGCAGGCACTGCTGGCCGCCCGCTACGCCGCCGACCTGGCCGGCGCGAACGACGTGGCCGACGCCGTGCGCGCCGCGATCCGCGAGGTGGCCGACGCGATGTGGCGGCTGCGGCCGCGCACCGGCGACGGCGACCTCGTCCAGGCCCTGCACGACCTCGCCGCGCGCCACACCGACAAGGTCCTCGCGCTGCACGTGGACGGCGTCCCGCCGCTGTCGCTGACCGCCGCGACGGTGGCGTACCGCGTCGTCCAGGCCGCCGTGGCCGCCTGCGCCGCCGGCACCGTCGAGGTGCGCGCGGAGGTGCGGGCCGGCGTGCTCACCGTCGCGGTCTCGGACGACGGCCCGCCGTACGACGACGCGGTGCACGCGCCGGACAGCGAGCTCACCCGCTGGCTCGGCCGCGCCTGCTCGCTCGGCGGCAGCGCGCGGGTGAGCGACGGCCTCGCGGGCGGCACGACGCTCTGGCTCGAGATCCCGAACGCCCTTCCCGAGGGAGCACCGTGACCACCGTCCTGATCTGCGACGACCACCGCATCGTGCGGGAGGGGCTGCGGCAGTTCGTCGAGGACGTGCCGGGGGTCGACCGCGTCGTCACCGCCGCCAGCGGCGAGGAGGCGCTCGCGCGGTTCGCCGCGGAGCACCCGGACCTGGTGCTGATGGACGTCTCGATGCCGGGCCTCGGCGGCCTGGAGACCACCCGCCGCCTCATCGCCGGCAACCCCGGCGCCAACGTCGTCATGCTCACCGCGCAGGAGGACCGCGACCACGTCGCGGCCGCCGTCACCGCCGGCGCGCGCGGCTACCTCGTCAAGGACGTCTCCCGCGAGGAGCTCTGCGCCGCCGTCGCGCACGCGCTGGCCGGCCGCGACCTGGTCGAGCCGTCGCTGCGCCGCGCGCTCGCCGAGCGGGCCCGCACGCACGAGGACAAGGGCGCGCAGCTCACCGAGCGCGAGCTCCAGGTGCTGACCGGCATGAGCCAGGGCAAGTCCAACGCGCAGATCGGCCGCGAGCTGTTCCTCTCCGAGGACACGGTGAAGACCCACGCGCGGCGGCTGTTCCGCAAGATGGGCGTGACGGACCGGGCGCAGGCCGTCGCGTCGGGCTTCCGCCGCGGCCTCGTCACCTAGACCGAACGAACGAAGCCCCGCGCCGGGGAAGGCGCGGGGCTTCGTCGTGCCCGGGGTCAGCGGGCGGTCCTGAGGGTGGGTCAGTGGCGGCCGCTGTTCGAGCCGCTGCGGTCGCCGCCGCCCGAGCCGCCCGAGCCGCTGTCGTCGTCCCCGTCGTCGTCGCCGTGGTCGTCGCCCACGTCGTGCGACGGGCCGTCGTCGCCGTGGTCGTCGCCGACGTCGTGGGTCGGGCCGTCGTCGTCCACGGACGCCGACGCGGACGGGGTGTCCTCCGGCGTCGCGTCGCCCGACGGCGAGTCGTCGGCCGAGGCCGTCGCGGACGGCGACGCCGTCGCCTCCGGCGTCTCCGCCGGGTCGGGCGTCGCGCCCGGCGGGGGGTCGTCGGCGGAGTGGCGGACGTCCACCACCCGCACCGGCCCCGCCGAGCTCAGCGCGTGGGTCCCCGCGACGGCGGTCGCGAACGTCGCGGCCAGGATCAGTGCGAACGGCGTGCGTCCCATGAGGTCACTCCCGGGTGAGTTCTTCGGTCGGACGTTGCATCGCGGGAGTGCGGCGGGGCGTTACGCGGTTGCACCCGGCGTGGACGCAGTAACGCCGCGCCCCCGTGCCGCGATGTCCCCGTTGGTGGACGACGTCGCGCTGGTCCTCGCGGCCCAGCAGGGGAGTGACGCCGCCGTACGGGACCTGCTGGAGCAGGTCCGACCGGCGGTGCTGCGCTACGCCCTCGCGCGGCTCGGCCGCCGGGACGTGGCCGAGGACGTGACGCAGGAGGTGTGTCTCGCGGTGCTGACCGGACTGTCGCGGTACGAGGACACGGGGCGGCCGTTCCGCTCCTACGTCTTCGCCATCGCCGCGCACAAGGTCGCCGACGCGCACCGCGCGTCGTACCGCGGCGCGGTCGCCGTGCCCGACGTGCCGGACGCGCCCGACGAGGCGCCCGGCCCCGAGGAGCAGGCGCTGCGCAACGACGAGGCGCGCGCCGCCCACGCGCTGCTGGACACGTTGCCCGAGGAGCAGCGCGAGCTGCTCCTGCTCCGCGTCGCCGCGGGGCTGTCCGCGGAGGAGGTCGGTGCGGTGCTCGGCATGAGCCCCGGCGCGGTCCGCGTCGCCCAGCACCGCGCGCTGAACCGGCTCCGCGCGCTGGCGGGAGGTGCGCGGTGACCGAGCCGACCAACGACCTGGCGATCGCCCGCGACGACATCGCGCTGTCCGCCATCGCGAACGGCGCCGCCCCCGGCTCCGACGACCCGACGCTGCTGCTGCTCGCGTCGTTCCGCGCCGACCTGGACGAGGCCGTCGCGGAGCCGCTGCGGGTGACCTCGACCGTCGTGCCGCTCCGCCCGCGCCGCCGGCGGGCCGGCCTCATCGCGCTCTCCGCGGCGGCGGGCATCGCGGTCGGCGGCCTCACCGCCGGCGCGGTCGCCGTCGCGGACCGGCCCGGCGAGTCGCTGTACGCGGTGCACGCGGCGGTGTTCGGCAAGGCCGAGACCCGCACCGAGGACGTCACCGCGCTGCTCGACCAGGCGGCGGGGATGCTCGCCCGCGGCGACCGGCCGGCCGCGCGGCGGCTGCTCGGCCAGGCCGCCTCGCTGATCCCGAACGCCCCCGAGACCGAGCAGGCGCGGCTGCGCGCCCGCCTCGACGACCTCACGGTCTACGCCGCCGAGCCCGCCCGGCCGAGCCCGGCGGCGTCGCCGTCGCCGACCCGCACGCGGGAGGCGACGCCCGAGCCGTCGGAGTCGGAGGACCGCTCGGGCTCGAACAGCGGCTCCGGCGGCAGCGGCTCGGACAGCAGCGGGTCAGGCAGCGGCTCGGACGACGCGACGAGGACGATCGAGCCGTCCGACGGCAGCGGGTCCGGCAGCGGCTCGAGCTCCGGCAGCGGCGGCAGCAGCGGCGGGTCCGGCTCGAACGACTCCGGCGGCGGCTCCGACGACAGCGGGTCCGACGACTCCTAAGTAGTCTCGCCGGTGTGATCACGTGGCCGCCCGTCCAGCGCATCGGTCCGCTCTCGCCGCACGGGATCGGCTCGGCGGCCGGGTTCCTGCTCGGCGCCCAGCTCCTGCTGCGCGAGGTGCGCCGCCGCGACCTGGACGAGCAGGTCGTGGTCCGGGCGCTCACGTTCGCCGCCGTCGGCGCGATCGTCGGCGCGCGGCTCGACTACGTCGTCAGCCACCCGGGCGCGTTCGACTCGGTCGTCGAGGCGCTCAAGGTGTGGGAGGGCGGCATCGCGATGTTCGGCGGGTTCATCGGCGGCGTCGCGGCGGCGTTGCCGGTCCTGCTGCGCCACCGGGTGCACCTGCCGCGCTTCCTCGACGCGGCCGCCCCCGGCTTCGCGGTCGGCATCGTGATCGGCCGGCTCGGCGACCTGGTGATCTGGGACCACCTGGGCGACCCGTCGAACGCCTGGTACGCCCTGAAGATCGAGGAGGGCTACCACCTCGCGCCGGGCTTCGACCCCTCGCCCGCGATCCCGCTGCCGAACGGCACCACGTGCGAGGCGGCGGCGCGGATGCAGCAGTTCTTCGCGGGGTGCTCGTACCACCAGCCCGCGCTCTACGACCTGATCGGGGCGCTGGCGCTGCTCGGCGTGCTGCTGTGGGTGCGCCGCCGCGCCCGGGCCCGCGCGGGCGTCAGCATCCTGCTGTGGGGCGCCTGGTACGGCACCCAGCGCGCCGTGGTCGACGTCACCCGCTCGATCGACGAGAAGTTCCACGGCCTGTCCGGCACGCAGTGGCTCGCGATCGTGCTGGCCTCGCTGAGCACCGTGACGCTCGTCGTCATCGCGCTGCGCCGCCGCGGGCTCGGCGAGCGGCCGGGCGACCCGCCGTCGCGCGCGGGCAGCTTGCTGAAGGAGCCTCAGCCCTCGTCGGGGTCGGCCGACTCGGCGGCCTCGAGCGCGCCGTCGGCGTAGCCGCGCGCGTAGTCCCAGGACACGTACTCCGCGGGGTCGGGCGCGAACGCCGGCTCGTGCACCCGCGTCTGCCCCTCGTCCAGCAGGTGGCGCAGGTTCGCGCGCAGCAGGTCCCAGCCGAAGTAGTGCGGCTCGTCGCAGTCGTCGCAGTCCACGACCAGGCCGCGCACCCCGCGCGGCTCGAGCAGCGCGCGGTAGACCTCGAGGTCCGAGAGGTCCGCCAGCACGTCCTCCCGCTCGTCGGGCGAGAGGGGGACGGCCTCGGCGTCGTCGTCGATCAGCGCGGCCGGGTCTGCCGGGTCGTCGAGGAACGGGTCCCGTGGCTGCTCGTCATCCACGGGGCAACGGTACCGCCCCGGTAGGATGGGTTATGCGCAACGACCTCCCGCAGAAGTTCGCGACTCTCGGCCTGACGTTCGACGACGTCCTCCTCCAGCCCGGCGCCTCCGACGTGGTCCCGAGCGAGGCCGACACCACGACGCGGCTGTCCCGGAACATCTCGCTGCGCATCCCGCTGCTGTCCTCCGCGATGGACACCGTGACCGAGGCGCGCATGGCGATCGCCATGGCGCGGCAGGGCGGCGTCGGCGTGCTGCACCGCAACCTGCCCACCGACGAGCAGGCGCTGCAGGTCGACGTGGTGAAGCGCTCCGAGGCCGGCATGGTGTCGTCGCCGATCACCTGCGCGCCCGAGGACACCATCGCCGCGGCCAACGACCTGATGGCCCGCTACCGCATCTCCGGCGTCCCGGTCACGACGCCGGACGGCACGCTGGTCGGCATCGTCACCAACCGCGACATCCGGTTCGAGCACGACCACAGCCGGCTCGTCCGCGACGTCATGACGCCGATGCCGCTGTACACCGCGCGGGTCGGCGTCTCGACCGAGGACGCCATGGCGATCCTGGCCGCGAAGAAGGTCGAGAAGCTGCCGATCGTCGACGACGACGGCAAGCTGCGCGGCCTCATCACGGTCAAGGACTTCGCGAAGAGCCAGGAGTACCCGAACGCCACCAAGGACGCCCGCGGCCGGCTCGTCGCCGGTGCCGCGGTCGGCGTCGGCGAGGAGGCGTACAAGCGGGCCGAGGCGCTGCTGGAGGCGGGCGTCGACTTCCTCGTCGTGGACACCGCGCACGGCCACTCGTCCGCCGTCATCGAGATGGTCCGCCGCCTCAAGGAGGCGTCGAGCGTCGACGTGATCGCCGGCAACATCGCGACCGCCGAGGCCGCGCAGGCGCTGGTCGACGCGGGCGCGGACGCCGTCAAGGTCGGCGTCGGGCCGGGCTCGATCTGCACGACCCGCGTGGTCGCCGGCGTCGGCGTCCCGCAGATCACCGCCATCTACGACGTCGCGTCCGTCGCGCGGCCGGCCGGCGTCCCGGTCATCGCGGACGGCGGCATGCAGTACTCCGGCGACATCGCGAAGGCGATCGCGGCGGGCGCGGACACCGTGATGCTCGGGTCGCTGCTGGCCGGGGTCGAGGAGTCGCCGGGCGAGCTGCTGTTCATCAACGGCAAGCAGTTCAAGAGCTACCGCGGCATGGGCTCGCTCGGCGCGATGCAGTCGCGCGGCCTGGCCAAGTCGTACTCCAAGGACCGCTACTTCCAGTCCGACGTGCTCTCCGACGAGAAGCTCGTGCCCGAGGGCGTCGAGGGGCGGGTGCCGTTCCGCGGCCCGCTCGCGGCGGTCGCGCACCAGCTCGTCGGCGGGCTGCGCGCCGCGATGGGCTACTGCGGCGCGCGCACGATCGCCGAGCTCCAGGAGAACGCCCGCCTCGTCCGGATCACCTCGGCCGGCCTGCGGGAGAGCCACCCGCACGACGTCCAGATGACCGTCGAGGCCCCGAACTACTTCACGGAGCGCTGAGTTGGCCGCGGTGGAGATCGGCGTCGGCAAGAGCGGCCGGCGGGCGTACGGGTTCGACGACATCGCGATCGTGCCGTCGCGGCGCACCCGCGACCCGGAGGACGTGTCGATCGCGTGGGAGATCGACGCGTACCGGTTCGAGCTGCCGCTGCTCGCCTCGGCGATGGACGGCGTGGTGTCGCCGCGCACCGCGATCGAGCTCGGCCGCCTCGGCGGCCTCGGCGTGCTGAACCTCGAAGGGCTCTGGACCCGCTACGACGACCCCGAGCCGATCCTCGAGGAGATCGCCGGGCTGCCCGACGACGTCGCGACGAAGCGGATGCAGGAGCTCTACCGCGAGCCGATCCGCGAGGACCTGATCGGCGCCAGGGTCGCCGAGGTGAAGGCGGCCGGCGTCGTCACCGCCGCGTCGCTGACGCCGCAGAAGACCGTGCGGTTCTACGAGACGGTGCTCGACTCCGGCGTCGACATCTTCGTCATCCAGGGCACCGTCGTGTCCGCCGAGCACGTGTCCACGCGCGGCGAGCCGCTGAACCTCAAGAAGTTCATCGCCGACCTCGACGTGCCGGTCATCGTCGGGGGCTGCGCGACCTACCAGGCCGCGCTGCACCTGATGCGCACCGGCGCGGCCGGGCTGCTCGTCGGCGTCGGCCCGGGGCAGGCGTGCACGACCCGCGGCGTGCTCGGCGTCGGCGTGCCGATGGCGACGGCGATCGCCGACGCGGCCGGCGCGCGGCGCGACTACCTGGACGAGTCCGGCGGCCGCTACGTGCACGTCATCGCGGACGGCGGGATGCGCACCGGCGGCGACATCGCGAAGGCGATCGCCTGCGGCGCCGACGCGGTCATGGTCGGCTCGCCGCTCGCCCGCGCGGTCGAGGCGCCCGGGCGCGGCTACCACTGGGGCATGGCGACGTTCCACCCCGACCTGCCGCGCGGCGCGCGGGTGCGCGTCGGGACGGCGGGGACGTTGAAGGAGATCCTCGTCGGCCCCGCCCCGGTCAACGACGGCACGATGAACCTGCTCGGCGCGCTGCGCACGTCCATGGCGACGACCGGCTACTCGAACCTCAAGGAGTTCCAGAAGGTCGAGGTCATGGTGGCGCCGTCGATCACGACTGAGGGGAAGTCGTTGCAGCGCTCCCAGGGCCTCGGGATGGGCCGCTAGGAGGGTTCTGCGAAACTCGGCCCGTCGCGGCGCTGAGGTCCAGGCGGTGATCCGGCAAGGCCGCAGGGCGACCGCGGGCTGGTATTGCCCGCGGGCGCCCGAGAACGCAGCCGGTCGCCGGCTTGGCCCGGCGACGCAGGGCAGGGTTTCGCAGAACCCTCCTAGGCCGGTCCGACCCAGACCCGCGCGACGTCGTCGAGCGTCGCGAAGCCGAGGCGCTCGTACATCCGCCGCGCCATGTCGGACGGGTAGAGCCAGGCCAGGTCCGCGCCCTGCTCCGCGCCCCAGGCGACCGCCGCGGCGGTGACCGCGCGGCCCACGCCGCGGTGCCGGTACGCCTTCAACGTCCCCACGCCCACGACGCCCACGCCGTGCTCGGACATCGTCGCGCCGGACGTGCCGCAGTCGACGCCGCCGTACGACGCCACGAACCACGCGATCCCCGGCGTCTCGGCCCCGGCCCGCGGGAGGAACCGCGCCGCCACGTCCGGCGCCATCCCGAACACCTCCGCCTGCACCGCCTGGAACGCCGCCAGGTCGCCGTCCGACGCGACCCGCCGCACCGCGACGTCGCCGGCGACGCCACCGCCGCCACCGGCGGACGGCCCGGCGAGCGGGTGCCGCACCATCGCCGGGCGGCTGACCACGACCCGGAAGCCCCGGCGCCGCAGCAGGTCCTCGATCTCGGGGTGCCGCCCCGCGCGCAGCTCGATGCCGGGGGTGAGGCCGCGGCGTTCGAACGCCGCCACGACCCAGTCGACGGCGCCCGCCGGGTCGGCCGGCGTGCCGGGGACGAACGCGCAGTTCAGCGTCGGGTCCCCGGCGTGGGTGAGCGTGAGGAGCACGCCGTCGTGCTCGGCCACCTCGCCGCCCGTGACGTAGCCGCACTGCGCCCGCCAGTGCGCGTGCAGCCCCGCGGCGGCGCGGTCGGCGAGCATCCGGGCACCGTAGAGGCGCCTTCGGGTCACCGCAAGCGGCAGGAACGGCGCGGCCTGTGGAGAACTCCGACTCACGCGCCGACCCCAGCCGGCGCCCTTCGGAGGACATCACCATGCGCCGCTCGCTCGCCGTCGCCGCCCTCTCGGGCGCCCTCGTGGCCGCCGCCCTGCCGTTGCTCGGCTCCGCGTCCGCCGCCGCCTGCCCCGTCTGGACCGACCCGAAGGACGACTCGACGACGGCCGGCGCCCCGTCGAGCAACCTCTACGACGCCAACCTCGACATCACGAGCGCGTCGTTCCTCGCCTCGCCGGCCGAGCTCAAGGCGGTCTTCACGACCGCGAAGCTGAGCGACGGCCCGTCGGACGCGGGCGACGAGTTCTCGCTCGGCTTCAAGGTCGGTGACAAGGAGCTCCAGATCTACTCCGACCGCACCCTCAACGGCGAGCTGCCCGGCAACGGCATCGGCGTCTACAACGTCACCGACGACGAGCTGGTGAGCGGCGGCAGCGCGACGTACGACGTCAAGGCGAGCACCGTCACGATCACCGTGCCGGCGGCCAACGCCGCCAAGGCGCTCGGCGCGCCGCTGGCCGGCAAGTCCGCGACGGCGTTCCTGGCCGAGACGATCGACCAGGTCGGCGGCGTGACGATGTTCGGCTACGACGACGCCGCGTCGCCGGCGGGCACCGCGGTGGCGCTCGACGCCGGCTGCGGCGGCGCGACCCCCGGCCCGGGCCCGAAGCCGACGCCCACGCCGTCGCCGACCCCCACGCCCGGCCCCAGCACGCCGCCGGCCGCCGGGATGCCAGCCGGCCTGCCGCGCGCGGGCTGCCTGCACTGGACCGACCCGACCGGCGACGGCAACGTCGGCAACGCCAACGTCCCGAACGACCCCGACCTCGACCTCACCGGCCTGACCGTCCGCCAGTCGGCCGGCTGGCTGCTCGCGTACCTCAAGGTCGACAAGCTCGGCACCGGCCCGACGGCCGCCGACGGGCACCGGTTCTCGTTCGAGTTCACGTTCAACAAGCACCTGTTCACGATCGCCGCGTCGCAGTACAAGAACGCGCAGTCGGAGCAGGTCCGCGAGGGCCTCGCGGCCACCGGTCGCAACGGCCACATGGTCCAGATGTCCGTCGACTCGGTGTCCGCGATCGGGCCGGCCTACGTCACCGGCCAGGTGACGCCGCCGTACGTCGCCAGCGGCGCCAAGGCGGCGTTCGACCCGAAGAGCGGCTTCGTCACCATCGGCGTGCCGGTGGCGGACGTCGAGAAGTACGGCCAGGCCCCGCTGGCCGGCGCCCTCACCGGCGTCAACGGCAAGTCCACCGCCGACTACTGGCGCAACTCGCTCAGCGCGGACACGGTCGCCGGCGCGGCCACCGACAACTGGACCGTCGGCGACAACAAGTGCTTCCCGCAGGCGGTGCCGACGTCGTTGACGCTGGCCGTGGCCAAGGCGGCCAACGCCCGCACGGTGACCGCGAAGCTCACCGCCGCGGGCACGCCGCTGGCCGGCAAGACGATCACCTGGCTCATCAACGGCAAGAAGGTCGGCACGTCGGTGACGTCGTCGGCCGGCACCGCGGTGCTGAAGACCGCGAAGCCGACGCAGGTCGTCACGGCGGAGTTCGCCGGCATCGCGGACCAGTACCTCGCGAGCAAGGCGACCGCCAGGGTCTGAGCCGCTGGACGGGAAACGGGCACGGGGGAACGGACACGGGGGAACGGATGCGGGGATCGTTCGGCGCGGCGCTGGCCGTCGCGCTGCTGGCGGCGGGCGCGCCGGCCGCGGTCGCGGCCCCGCGCCCGGCCTGCGTGGCGTACACCGACGCGACCGGCGACTCCGGGCTCCTGGGGGTCACCGCGTTCGACGACCCGGCGCTGGACGTGACGCGGGTGCGGTTCCCGATGACGGCGCGCGCGTGGGTCGCGGAGGTGACGCTCGCGCGGTTCGCCGACCGCGGGCGCTACCTGCCGGGCGTGCGCGTCGAGGTGGCCTTCCCCGTCGCGCCGGAACGGAAGCTGTCGGTGTTCTGGCGGACCAGCCCGGCGCGGGACGTCGAGCGGCCGGTCTTCTACCAGCAGGGCATCCTGCTCAACGGCCTCTACATGAGCGGCGACGTCACCGCGCGGGTCACCGGCGACACCGTGGTCCTCACGACGACGCCGGCGGCGCTGAGCGCCGTGGCCGGCCGCCGGCTCGACGGGCTGCGGCCGCCGGAGGTCGTCGTCAAGGCGAACGGCCACTACCTGGCGGGCGCCGAGACGTGGGACGAGGCGCGCGCGCCGGTGCCGTTCGTCATCGGACGCGCCTGCCGCTGAGCGCGGCACGCGCCGGTAGGATGGACCCTTCCACCACCGTCGTACCCGGCCCGGCGAGAGGGCGTAGATGAGCGTTTCCGCGAACGGCTTCGACACCGTCCTCGTCGTCGACTTCGGCGCGCAGTACGCGCAGCTCATCGCCCGCCGGGTGCGCGAGGCGCGGGTCTACAGCGAGATCGTGCCGCACACGATGCCGGTCGCCGAGATGCTGGCGCGGCGGCCGAAGGCGATCATCCTGTCCGGCGGCCCCGCGTCGGTCTACGCCGACGGCGCGCCGCAGGTCGACGGCGAGCTGTTCCGGACCGGGCTGCCGACGTTCGGCATCTGCTACGGGTTCCAGGCGATGGCCCGCGCGCTCGGCGGCGAGGTGCGCAAGACCGGCGTCGCGGAGTTCGGCGGGACGCCGCTGGAGGTGCTGGACGAGCGCACGCTGTTCCGCGGGCTGCCGTTGCAGCAGGACGTCTGGATGTCGCACGGCGACTGCGTCGCCGCCGCGCCCGAGGGCTTCGTCGTGACCGCCCGGTCCGAGGGCGCCCCGGTGGCGGCGTTCGAGGACGACGGGCGGCGGCTCTACGGCGTCCAGTTCCACCCCGAGGTCATGCACACCGCGTACGGACAGAAGGTGCTCGAGCAGTTCCTCTACGAGGGCGCCGGCTGCCAGCCGTCCTGGACGATGGTGAACATCGTCGACGAGGCGGTCGACGCGATCCGCGCGCAGGTCGGCGGCAAGCGGGTGATCTGCGGGCTGTCCGGCGGCGTCGACTCGGCGGTCGCCGCGGCGCTGGTGCACAAGGCCGTCGGCGACCAGCTCACCTGCGTCTTCGTCGACCACGGACTGCTGCGCAAGGGCGAGGCCGAGCAGGTCGAGCAGGACTTCGTCGCGTCGACCGGCGTGCGGCTCAAGGTGGTCGAGGCCGCGCCCCGCTTCCTCGACGCGCTCGCCGGCGTCACCGAGCCGGAGGCCAAGCGCAAGGCGATCGGGCGGGAGTTCATCCGGGTCTTCGAGGAGGCCGCGCGCGAGGTCGTCTCCGACGCGGGCGCGCACGGCGAGACCGTGGAGTTCCTCGTCCAGGGCACGCTGTACCCGGATATCGTGGAGTCCGGCGGCGGCGAGGGCGCGGCCACCATCAAGAGCCACCACAACGTCGGCGGGCTGCCCGACGACCTCCAGTTCGCGCTCGTGGAGCCGTTGCGAAAGCTCTTCAAGGACGAGGTGCGCCGGGTCGGCGAGGAGCTCGGGCTGCCGTCCGAGATCGTGTGGCGCCAGCCGTTCCCCGGCCCCGGGCTCGGCATCCGGATCGTCGGCGAGGTCACCGCCGAGCGCCTCGCGGTGCTGCGCGAGGCCGACGCGATCGCCCGCGAGGAGCTCTCCCGCGCCGGGCTCGACCGGTCCATCTGGCAGTGCCCGGTCGTGCTGCTCGCGGACGTGCGCTCGGTCGGCGTGCAGGGCGACGGGCGTACGTACGGCCACCCGGTCGTGCTGCGCCCGGTGTCCAGCGAGGACGCGATGACCGCCGACTGGACGCGGGTGCCGTACGACGTGCTGGCGAAGATCTCGACCCGGATCACCAACGAGGTGCGCGCGGTCAACCGGGTGGTGCTCGACGTCACGAGCAAGCCGCCCGGCACGATCGAGTGGGAGTAGCGCCGAGACATTCATCACACCGGTCGATTGCCATTGGTGGAATTCACGTCTAGCGTCCGTTCCCTCAGCCACAACATCGGGGGATGTGCATGCGGCGCGGGGGAGCATTTCTTGCCATGGCATCGGTCTTCCTGGCCACGTTCGGCGCCGTTCCGGCGCGCGCCGTGTCGTGGTGCGGGGCCGAGCGCGAGCTGCCGCTCGTCCGGTCCGACGCCGACGCCGCGGGCGGCGTGACCCACTGGTTCCGCGAGGCCGACGGCTCGCTGATCGGCGCGCCGGTGCCGCCGGCCGGGTGGGCCCCGATGACGGCGTCCGACGCGGAGCTCGCGCGCTACGCGTTCCCCGAGCGCCCGCGCGACACCGGCCAGCTCCTGCGCTGGCAGGCGACGTTCCGGAACTACGCGCGCCCGGCCCGGCCGACGCTGTGCGAGAGCGGGGTCCACGGCTCGACCACCGACGCCCTGCTCGACTACGACGCCACGACCAGCTCGTACGGCAACCCGATCTGGTCGGGCGGCGTCGACAAGGGGGGCGGCTACCTCTACCACGCGGCGCAGGCGACGTTCGGCGTTCCCACCTACGCCACGACCTGCGCCGACCCCGAGGACGAGCTGCTGTGGGTGGGCCTCGGCGGGTACGGCACGACGAGCCTGATCCAGGCCGGCGTCGACCTGAACGAGGGCGCGCCGTACGCGTGGCTGGAGTACATCAGCGCAACCCATGACTCGACCGCGCTGCCGATGTCCTCGCTGCGCTCCGACACGCCGCGGTTCGCGTCGGGCGACACCGCGTACGCGTACGTGGACTACGACGCCGCCCGGTCGTGGGCGCACTTCACCGTCCGCAACGCGACGACCGGCGCGACGGCGACGTACGTCAAGGCACTGGGCCGCGAGTACTACGACGGCACCAGCGCGGAGTTCATCGACGAGCGGCCGACTTGGGGATACACCACGTGGCGGCTGTCCCGGCACAGCTACGCGAACTTCTCGTACGCCCAGGCGCTGGACCAGTACAACGTCTGGCGGGGAGGTCAGACGGTGCCGAACGTGCAGCTCGACATGAGGGTCGACGGCCGCACCCTGAACCGGACGAGCGGGTGGACGTCGACACACGCGTTCCGGATGAGCTGGGTGACGTGCTCGTGACCAGGCTCGCGCTGGTTGCGCTGAGCCTGGCGGCGGTGGCGTGCGGCGCGCGCGCGGACGCCGTCCGGGTCGCCGAGACCGCCGAGCCGACGCCGACGGAGACCGTCTCGGAGGAGCCCGGTCACTACTGCCTCGAGCCCACCCACGCGTGGCAGCCGCGTGACGGTGAGCCGTGGGTCGTGCCGACTGACGTGACCGAGGTGACCGCGGTCGAGTACGACGGCATGAACGCCGACCCGTGCCGGACGGTCACCGCGAGGATCGAGGCCGGCGAGGAGCTGAGCGCGCTGGTGGCGGAGCTCAACGCGCTGCGCCCGCTGCCCGACTACCCGCCGGGGTCGAAGACGTCGTGCCCGTACGACGACGCGCGCGAGGTGACGCTGACGTTCAGCGCGCCGGGCGGCGAGATGGTCGTGCGGGTGCCGGGGTACGGCTGCCGGTGGGCGACGAGCCCCGCCGGCGGGCCGCGGAAGTCGAACGACGAGCTGTACGCGAAGCTGCTCGCGCTCGTCGCGGCGCACCAGGTGGCGTAACGCCTCAGCGCAGGCCGGTGACCAGCGGCCGGCGGGCGTAGTACGACTCGCCGGTGCCGCCGGCGGCGACCACGCCGTCCGGCGTCGCGGCGACCGCGAGCACCTCGCTGTACTCCTCGACGGCGACCCGCAGCGTGGCGAACGCCGGGTCGGCCGCGCCGCCCGGCAGCAGGCGCGCGACCCACGCGTCGTCCGGGTCGGGGTACCGGTGCCGCGTCGCGCCGACGACGTAGCGGCCCGCGGCGTCGACCGCGAGGCTCGGCTGTGCCGACCGCGGCGGCGCGGGCACGACGGCCGCGCCGTTCTCGCCGAACGCCGGGTCGGGCAGGCCAGCGGCGTTCCACCGGACGAGCTCGACGCGCGACGACGTGCCGCCGCCCGGCGGGTGGTACCCGGCCATGGCCGCCGCGACGACGCTGCCGTCCGGCCCCACGACCGCGTCGTGCACGGAGCGGCCCAGCGCTGACGCGAACGCCGCCCGCCCCGCGACGCCCCACGTCGCGTCGGGGAGGCCGTTCGGCAGCAGCCGCAGCACGGTGGGCGCGCCGGAGTCGTTGCCGACCACGACGATCCGCCCGTCGGGCAGCACGTCGACGGCGGCGGCGCCGGCGTCGTACCCGGCCTCGGCCGCGGCGACCAGCAGCGTCCCGCCGGTGCCGAACGTCGGGTCGGGCGCGCCGTCCGGGAGGTAGCGCTGGACGAGCCACGACGAACGCCGCTCGGTCGCGGTGCCGACGACCACGACGCGGTCGAGCAGGTCGAGGGCGGCGTCGGCGACGGCGATCCGGCGGGCCGGCCGGGACAGCACCCGCCCGCCGGCGAACGACGTGTCGAGGGTGCCGTCCGGCAGGTAGCGCAGCAGCACGACCGCGTCGCGGTCCCGCCCGGCGGCCGCGCCCGCGACGACGATCCGGTCGTCGCCGCGCACCAGGACCGCGGCGGCGGTGGCCTCGTCCCACGTGCCCGGCACGCCGCGGGTCAGCACGCGGCCGCCGGTGCCGAACGCCTTGTCGACGCGGCCCGCGGCGTCGTAGCGGACCAGGAGGACCTGCCCGTTGCCGCGGCCGGCCACGAGCAGGCCGTCCGGCCGGACGGCGAC
This sequence comes from Mycobacteriales bacterium, assembly GCA_036382875.1. Taxonomy (GTDB): domain Bacteria; phylum Actinomycetota; class Actinomycetes; order BP-191; family BP-191; genus BP-191. The sequence goes on along the minus strand of DASVPJ010000036.1, from coordinate 5,309 downwards.
CGCGGTGGCGGTGCCGAAGCCCCAGAGCGGCGTGCTGACGAACGCCGTGCGCGACGCGGCGGCGCCCGGCGCGGCGGCGAGCAGCGCCAGCGCGTTCGCGGCAGCGGCGAGTCGCACGGCCCCCTCCTCCGGTGTCGGCCGCGACGTACCCCGCCCGGCCGCCGGCCACGCGTAGGGTCGCACACGTGAACCATCTGGACGGTCTCGCCGCGGTGGCGATCGACTGCGCCGACGACCCGGCCGGCCTCGCGCGCTGGTGGCAGGGCCTCGTCGGCGGCGAGGTGGAGGTGGACGACGAGGGCGACGCGTCGCTGTTCGTCGACGGCTGGCCGCGCCTGGACTTCCTCCGCGTGCCCGACGCGAAGGCCGGCAAGAACCGCCTGCACCTCGACCTGCGCGCCACCGACTTCGCGGCCGCCGTCGAACGGTCGGTCGAGCTCGGCGCGACCCGCGCCGACGACGTCTACGAGGGGGAGTCGTGGCAGGTGCTGCGCGACCCGCAGGGCAACGAGTTCTGCATCCTGAAGCCGCGCCGCGGATGACCCGCGCCGCCGCGGCCGCGGTGGCCGCCGCGGCGCTGGCGCTGACCGCGTGCGGTGGCGGCGGTGACGCGCCGCCGCGCGCGACCCCCTCCGCGAGCGCGACCACCGCGAAGCCCGACGACGTCGTCGTCCGCGAGGCGCTGGCGGCCACCCGCGCGAAGGCGACCGCGACGTTCACGGCCGAGGCGACGACGGCGTTCGGCTTCGGCAGCACGACGTCGCGGGTGGACGGCGAGTACGACCTGAAGAGCGGCCGGGCGCGGATGACGCAGACGCTGAGCGCGTCGCCGCCGCAGCTCCTCGAGGAGCTCAGCGGGCAACCGGTGGACGTCGCGGACCTGACCGTGGAGGTGATCAACACCGCGGACGCCGGCTACCTGCGGATGCCCGCGTGGCCGGCGTCGATCCGGAACAGGTGGCTGCGGGTGACCCGCGCGGAGCTGGCGAAGCTCGAGGGCGTCAACGCCCCCGAGATCCAGGTGTTCCCCGGCATCGTCACGCTCCTCGAGCAGGTGACGCTCGGCGACCGGGCGCCGAGCGGCGACACGTACCACGTCCTCGCCCCGGCTCCGGCGGTGTTCGAGGCGTTCCCCTCGTCGGCCACCACGCGCCGGATCGTCGCGGCGGGGCTCGACCCGGACACCCTCACCGGCACCGTCGAGGTCGACGTGACGGTCGTGGACGGGGTCGTCGCGGCCGTCGAGCTCGACGCCATCGAGGTGTTCCGTCAGGCGTGGCGGTCGGTCGGCCAGGAGCAGGCCGCGAACGCCGTGGTCTCGCTGCGGACGACGGCCACGCTGAACGCGCACGGGCGCCCGGTGAGCATCGCGGTGCCGACCGGCGCGGCGATCCTGACGCAGGCCGAGCTCGACGCGGCGACCTGACCGGTCGGGGGCGGGGTAGGCGCCGGTGAACCACCCATGCGCCGACCCACGCTCGCTGTCCTTCCTCGCCGTCGCCTCTCGGCTACGGCCGCACCCGCCGCACCCGCGCCACGGGTGGTGGCCGGCGTAGGTCAGTCCGCCGTCCACGAGTGCCACAGGGACGCGTACGAGCCGCCCCTCGCGAGCAGCTCGTCGTGCGCTCCGAGCTCGGTGACGCGCCCGTCCTCGACCACGGCCACCCGGTCCGCGTCGTGCGCGGTGTGCAGCCGGTGCGCGATCGCGACGACCGTGCGGCCGCGCAGCACCGCGCCGAGGGAGCGTTCGAGGTGGCGGGCCGCGCGCGGGTCGAGCAGCGACGTCGCCTCGTCCAGCACGAGCGTGTGCGGGTCGACCAGCACGAGCCGGGCGAGCGCGACCTGCTGCGCCTGCGCGGGGGACAGCGGGTGCCCGCCGGAGCCGACCGCCGTGTCGATCCCGTCCGGCAGCGCGGTCGCCCAGTCGAGCGCGTCGACCGCGCCGAGTGCCGCGCGCAGCGTCTCGTCGTCGGCCTCCGGCGCGGCGAGCCGGAGGTTCTCGGCCAGCGTGCCGACGAACACGTGGTGCTCCTGCGTGACGAGCGCGACCTCGCGGCGCAGCCGGTCCAGCGGCAGCTCCAGCAACGGCACGCCGCCGAGCGCGACCCGGCCGGTGCGCGGGCCGTGCACGCCGGCGAGCAGCCGGCCGAGCGTGGACTTGCCGGCGCCGGACGGGCCGACGACGGCGAGCCGCTCGCCCGGCCGCACGGCGAGGTCCACGCCATGCAGCACGTCGCGCGTGCCGGTGTAGGCGAAGCGGACGTCGGCGACCTCGAGCCGCTCGCCGTCCGGCTCCGCGCCGCTCGGCGCGCGGTCGTCCGGCACCGCGGCCACGCCGACGAGCCGGGCCAGCGACGTGGCGCCGAGCTGCAGCTCGTCCAGCCAGCCGAGCAGCCGGTCCAAGGGGTCGAGGAGCTGCTGCACGTACAGCGTCACCGCCGTCACCTGCGCGAGCGACGCGGCGCCGCGCGCGTGCAGCCAGCCGCCGAGCACCAGCACGCCGACCACCGGGGCGACGAACGACAGGTCCACCACCGGGTACCAGGCGCTGCGCAGGTTCAGCGAGGCGATCTCCGCCACGAACGCCGTCCGCAGGTCCTCGTCGGTCCGCTCGACCCGGTGGCGTTGCAGCCCCAGCGCCTCGACGGTGCGCGCGCCCTCGGCCGTCTCGGACAGGCCGCCGTAGACGAGCGCCCAGCGGCGGCGCTCGCGCTGGTACCGGTCCGGCGCTCGGCGCAGGTACCAGCGGGTGGACAGCCACAACGGCGGCACCACGACGAGACACGCGACCGCGACCCGCGGCGCGACGACGAACGCCGCCACGAGCGTGAGCACCGTCGTGGTCCCGGCGACGACGACCTCGGGCACGGCGTTGCGGATGCTGCGCGCCAGCGTGTCCACGTCGGCGGTCATCCGGGAGAGCAGGTCGCCGGTGCCGGCGCGCTCGACGGTGGACAGCGGCAGCTCCACCACGTGGGCGAGGAAGTCCTCGCGCAGCTCGGCGAAGACGCCTTCGGCCAGCGTCAGCGACACCAGCCGCGAGACCCGGGTGAGCACGGTCTGGAGCAGCACGAACGCCGCGAGCAGCGCCGCGACGCGGTCGACGTGGCCGCGCGTGGTGCCGTTCGAGACCGACTCCACCAGGCGGCCGAGCAGCGGCGGCCCGGCGAGGCCGGCGACGGCCGCGGCGGCGTAGAGCGCTACCGACGCGCTGACCTGGCGCGGGTGGCGGCGCAGCAGGTCGCGCGCGTACGCCCGCACCTCGCGCGCCGACGCGACGGGCAGCGTGTCGCTCACGCCTCGCCCCGCGTGACGACGGTCCGGTAGCGCGGGTCGCGCAGCAGGTCGCGGTGGGTGCCGGTGGCGACGACGCGGCCGCCGTGCAGCAGCGCCACAGTGTCGGCCCGGTCGAGCAGCAGCGGGCTCGTCGTGCAGACCACCGTCGTGCGGCCGCGGCGGGCGTCGCGGAGGCGTTCGGCAATGCGCGCCTCGGTGTGCGCGTCGACCGCGCTCGTCGGCTCGTCGAGGACGAGCACGTCGGCCTCGGTGGCCAGCGCGCGGGCGAGCACGAGCCGCTGGCGCTGGCCGCCGGACAGCGACCGGCCGCGTTCCTCGAGCACCGCGTCGAGGCCGTCCGGCAACGCGTCGACGACGTCGCCGGCGTCGACCGTGGCGACGTACCGGTCGCCGCCGATCTCGTCGCGCAGCCGGCCGGTGAACAGCATCGGGTTCTTGTCCACGACGACGACCCGGCGGCGCACCGCGTCGAGCGGGAGGTCGCGCAGCGGCACGCCGCCGAGGGTCACGTCCGTGTCGGCGAAGCGGCCGAGGCGGTCGGCCAGCTCGCTGGCGCCGTCCGGATCGTCGCTGACGACCGCGGTCACCAGGCCGGGCTCGACGGTGAGGCCGGTCGCCGGGTCGTGCAGCGGGACGCCGGGCGGCGGCTCCGTGGCTCCGCCGCCGCCGGTGACCAGGGGCTCGGTGGTGAGGAACGTGATGAGCCGCCGCGACGCGACGAACGCCCGGGTGAAGTGGTCCGCCGCCTCGGCCACCGTCCGCAGCGGCGTGACGAGGAACGCCGCGTAGCCGTAGAACGCCACCAGCTCGCCCGGCGTGAGCCGGCCGGACAGCGCGAACCGCGCGCCGAGCCACGTGACGAGCACCACGAACGTGCCCGGCACCAGCACCTGCATCGCGTCGAGCAGGGACTGGGTCCTGGCCACGTCGACGCCGGCCCGGCGGACGCGTTGCGACCGCTCGCGGTAGCGGTCGACGAACGCGTCCTCGCCGCCGATGCCGCGCAGTACCCGCAGCCCGGCGACGGTGTCCGCGCCGAGGCCGGTGAGGTCGCCGAGCGCCGCCCGCTGGCGGGCCTGGCGCGCGTGCAGCGGCTTGAGGATCGGGCCGAGCGCCACCGTGAACACCGGCACGCCGATGACCACGACGAGGCCGAGGACGAGGCTGGCGCGCAGCAGCAGCACCGCGACGAGCACGAAGCTCACGATCGCGCCCGACGTGCGCGCGCTGACGTCGAGCGCGTGCGCGATGGCGCTGGCGTCGGTGGCGCCGATGCTGACGACCTCGCCGGTGCTCGTGGTGTGCGGCAGCGAGGCGCCGAGCCGTACCGCGTGGCGGACCGTCCACTGCTCGACGCGGCAGCAGCAGACCATCCAGTTGGTGACCGCGAAGCGGTGCCGGGTGACGCCGGACGCCGCCTGCACCGTGCCGACCACGGCGAGCGCGCCGGCCCAGGAGAGCAGCGCGCCGAGGTCGCCGCGGCGCAGGCCCGAGTCGATCGCCCGGCCGACGACGTAGGGGACCAGCGCCTGGCAGCCCATCCAGAGGACGCCGAAGACGACGCCGCCCGCCACGGTGGCCGCCTGCATCCGCGCCATCCGGGCGAGGAAGCGTCCCGGCGACCGCAGCTCCGGTGTCCCGGGGTCCGCGAACGGCAGGGCACGCACGTTGCCTCACGCTACCGCTCGCCGCCACCCCGGTCGCGCGCGTTTCCTGCAGCGAACGTTCTCCGGTGACGGTTCGCTGCAGGAAACGCTCACCGCGGGCGGGCGGGCGGGGCGGGCGGGCGGGGGACGGGTGGCCCCCGACGCGGCGAAGCCGCCGCACCCGAGGGGGGTGCGGCGGCTCCGGCGGACGAGCGGGACGGGGTGCTAGATGTCCTGACTCGCAGTCTTGGTGACAACGGCGAGTCGGCTTGATCGAAGGTGAGACCTCCGAGGAGGTGTGTGGCTGTCGAAGGTCACTCACCGCTCGGAGGTCTCGTGGGACACGCTAACGCTCGGCTGACCGTG
>DASVPJ010000035.1:0-80948 GCA_036382875.1 Mycobacteriales bacterium | reverse complement strand
CATCCGGGTTCCTTAGATCTTCGAGACCTGGTTGTACGACAGCTCGACCGGGGTCTCCCGGCCGAAGATCGAGACCAGCACCTTGAGCTTCTGGTGGTCGGTGTTGATCTCGCTGATGGTGGCCGGGAGCGTCGCGAACGGCCCGTCCATGACGGTCACCGACTCACCGACCTCGAAGTCCACCTTGCTCGGGACGACGACCTTCTTCTCCTTGACCGGCGCGAGGATCTTGAGCACCTCGGCCTTGGTCAGCGGCGACGGGCGGCTGGTCTGCCCGACGAAGCCCGTCACGCCCGGGGTGTTGCGGACCGCGGACCACGACTCGTCGGTCAGGTCCATGCGGACGAGCAGGTAGCCCGGGAACACCTTCTGCTGCACGGTCTGGCGCTTGCCGCCCTTGACCTGCGTGACCTCCTCGGTCGGCACCTCGATCTGGAAGATGTAGTCCTCCATGTTGAGGCTCTGGATGCGCGTCTCGAGGTTGGCCTTCACCTTGTTCTCGTAGCCGGCGTAGGAGTGGACGACGTACCACTCGCCGGGCGCGTTCTCGATGGCGGCGGCGAGGTCCTCCTCGTCGTCGTCGACCTCCGCGACCTCGGCGGCCTCGGCGGCCTCGGCGGCCGGCGCCTCCTCGGCGGCGAGGTCGCCGGAGTCGTTCGGCTCGCCGGCCGGCGGCACGGCGGCCAGCAGGTCGGCGGCGGACGGCTCGGTCACGTCCGCGTCCGCGGACGCGGGGGGCGCGACCGGCTCGGCGGGCGCCGGGGCGGCGTCCATGAGCGGCTGCGCGAACGGCGACTCCAGCGCGCTGCGGTCGGGGGCGGCGGCCTCCTCGGCCGGCACGTCGTCCACCACGGGCGCGGGCGTCTCGGACGGGACCGCCACGTCGGTGTCGGCGTCGTCGGCCTCGGCCAGCGCGACGCCCGCGTCCTCGGCGTCCGCCGCGTCCGCCGCGTCCGCCGGGGCGGCCGGTGCGGCCGTGTCCTCCGCGGCGGCCGTGTCCTCCGCGGCGGCCGGCTCGGCGGCCTCGGGCGCGTCGAGCCCCGCGGGCTCCGACGCCTCCTCGGTGCCGCGCTCCTCCACCGGCTCCTCGGGCGTCCCCGCCGTCTCGGCGGCCTCCTCCGCGCGGTCGACGGTCGTCTCGCCGTACGCCGCGGGCAGGTCCGCCTCGGGGGTGAACGTGTTCTCGGACACGGATGAACGCTTCCTTGTCAGTCGGTGATGGTCTGGCCGGAACGGTCTAACCGAAGACGGCGAGGACCGCCCTGGTGAAGACGTAGTCGAACCCGGCGACCAGCAGCACCATGAAGGTGACGAACGCGAGCACGACGCTGGAGTAGCCGAGGAGCTCGCGCCGGGTCGGCCAGATGACCTTCCGCAGCTCGGCGACGACCTCGCGGTAGAGCCGCGGGATGCCGCGGATGCGCCCGCCACGCCGCGGGGGCTTCTTGGCGCCCTTCCCGCTCGCGGCGGGGGCGGGCTCGGGCGCTTCGTCGAACGTCGCCGTCGCGCCGTAGCCGCTGTCGCTGCTCACTCGTACATCCTCACGATCGTGGTCGTCTCGCAGGGCAGGAGGGACTCGAACCCCCAACCGCCGGTTTTGGAGACCGGAACTCTGACCAATTGAGCTACTGCCCTTCGGAGCTCGGGGACCCTGTTCCCGGGCAGGCCGGGGCAGGGGCACCTTCGCCCAGACGGAGGAGTGTACCGGGACCCGTCGCGGCGGGTCCAACGGCTGCGGCGCCGGCGGCGTTCCGCGCCGTAGCCCTGCGCCGCTACGCCGCCGCGCGGCGGCTGCGGATCGCGCGCCAGGCGAGGAACCCCGCCCCCACGGTGGCCAGCGCGCCGACGCCGGCGCCGGCCGCGATCACCTTGGGCCGCGCGCCGGACACGGCGCCGCGCCCGACCACGGCCGCGCGCTCGCGGACGGTCGGCACGGCGGTGCGTTCGAGGATCGACTCCAGCAGCCCGTCCGGCGGCGCGGCGGACACGTGGTGCAGGTCGGCGAGCGTGCGGCGCACGCTGCGGAACGACGCCGCCATCGCCGCGCACTCGGGGCACTCGGCGAGGTGCGCGCGCAGCTCGGTGGCGCGGCGGGTGGACAGCTCGTGGCCGTCGAGTCCGGGCAGGTCCGCGCGGGTCGAGGCGCAGCGGGCGGGCAGGGTGGCGCTCATGCGGTGCCCCTTCGGCGGCGCGGAAGCGGGGTGACGGCGGAGTCGGCCAGCGAGGCACGCAGGCGTTCGCGGGCGCGGAACAGCCGCACCTTGACGGCGGTCTCGGACAGGCCGGTGGCGGCGGCGACCTCGGCGGTCGAGAGGCCCTCGACGTCGCGCAGCACGACGATCGTGCGCGACGACTCGGGCAACGCCGCCACGGCGGCCTCGGCGCGGGCCAGCAGCTCGGCGCGCTCGGCGCGCTCCTCGGGGCCGGCGTCGGGGTCGACGATCGTGTCCACGGAGTCCGGCGCGCCGAACGCCTCCCGGCCCGGCTGGGCGCGGCGGGAGCGCTTGCGCAGCGACGTGAGCGCGGTGTTCACGGTGACGCGGTGCAGCCAGGTGCCGAACGCCGACTCCCCGCGGAAGCCGACGACGGAGCGCATCACGCGCACGAACACCTCCTGCGTCACGTCGGCCGCCTCGTCGCGGTCACGGACGAGGCGGTAGGCCAGGGCGTAGACGTCCGCGTAGGTCGCCCGCACCAGGGCGTCGAGCGCCCCGGCCTCGCCTCGCTGGCAGGCGCGGACCACCTCGGGGTCGACGTCCATCACGGCATTGGACTCTACGTGCGCCGTAGGGTTACCTCCATGCCTCGAATCTCTTCCCGGGTCGGCTCGATCGCGGAGTCCGCGACGCTCGCGGTGGACGCGAAGGCGAAGAAGCTCAAGTCCGAGGGCCGCGACGTGATCGGGTTCGGGGCCGGCGAGCCGGACTTTCCGACGCCCGCGCACATCGTCGAGGCGGCGGCGGAGGCGTGCCGGAACCCGCGGTTCCACAAGTACACGCCGACGCCCGGGCTGCCCGAGCTGCGCGCGGCGATCGCCGAGAAGACCAAGCGGGACAGCGGCTACGACGTCACGGCCGAGCAGGTGCTCGTGACGAACGGCGGCAAGCAGGCCGTCTACAACACGTTCGCCACGCTGCTCGACCCGGGCGACGAGGCGCTGCTGCCGGCGCCGTACTGGACGACCTACCCCGAGTCGATCGCGCTCGCCGGCGGCACGCCGGTCGTGGTGCCCACGACCGAGACGAACGGCTACCTCGCCACGGTCGACCAGCTCGAGGCCGCGCGCACCGACCGGACGAAGCTGCTGCTGTTCTGCTCCCCCTCGAACCCGACCGGCGCGGTGTACCCGCCGGACCAGGTCGAGGCGATCGGCCGCTGGGCCGCCGAGCACCGCATCTGGGTAGCCACCGACGAGATCTACGAGCACCTCACGTATGGCGGGGCCGAGCACGTGTCGATGCCGGTCGTCGCGCCGGACGTGGCCGAGCGCTGCGTCGTGCTCAACGGCGTCGCGAAGACGTACGCCATGACCGGCTGGCGGGTCGGCTGGATGATCGGCCCGACGAGCGTGATCACCGCCGCCACGAACCTCCAGTCGCACGCCACGAGCAACGTGAGCAACGTCGCGCAGGCCGCCGCGCTCGCCGCCGTCACCGGCGACCTGACGGCGGTCGCGGAGATGCGGGAGGCGTTCGACCGGCGGCGGAAGGCCATCTTCAGGATGCTCAACGACATCGACGGCATCGACTGCCCCGAGCCGCTGGGCGCGTTCTACGCGTTCCCGTCGATGAAGGGGCTGCTCGGCCGGACGTTCCGCGGCCGGACCCCGACGACGACGACCGAGCTCGCCGAGCTGATCCTGGACGAGGCCGAGGTCGCGATCGTGCCGGGCGAGGCGTTCGGCGCGCCGGGCTACGCGCGGATGTCGTACGCGCTCGGTGACGACGACCTGCGCCGCGGCGTCGAGCGGATGGCCGAGCTGCTCGGCTGACCCGCGGCGGCCGGGGTCAGCGGACCGGCTTCTCCGACAGGCACTGCGCGACCCGGCTGATGGCCGGGTTCAGGCCGCGGTCGGTGCGTTCCAGCGCGGGGAAGTCGGTCGTCGCGTCGGGGTCGGCCTTGCGGCCGAGCCGCGAGATGCCGGTCGGGTCGATGACCCACAGCTCGATGATCGGCTTCGGCGTGGCGTCCGGCTTCGGCGTCGGCGCGCCGGGCTTCGGCGACGGCAGCGTCGCCGGGCGCCCGAGGTCGGTGACCGCGATGACCACGGTCGTGTCGCCGTCGACGACCATCCGCGTCGTCAGGTACTTGGCCTTGGTGTCGGTCTTGTGCTCGGCGAGCTGGGCGAGGACGTTCGGGTCCGCCTCGCGGCACGGCGCGGCCGCGATGCCGCGGGGGCGTTCGAAGTCGCCGTAGACGTAGCCGGCGGCGCTCCACGCGACGAGCACCGCGGCGCCGAGCGCGACCGCCTCGAGGTTGGACAGCCGGGCGAACGGCTTCACCTTCTCGACCGGGTTGCCGTGCTTGTCGATGCGGTGCCAGCGCAGCACCCGGCGGACGAGCGCGTCCCGGCTGGACAGCAGCACGACGGCCAGCACGACGAGCTCGAGGCGGATCAGCCAGACCCGCGGGGGGTACGTGCCGAGGCTCAGGTGCCGCGCCCACAGGCCGACGAGCAGCAGCACCTCGCCCCAGACGAACGTCCGGATCGAGCGCCAGGTCAGGAACGACTTGGAGGCGGCGTCGCGCAGCACCCACGGGTGGTACTCGGCGGGCAGCCGCAGGCCGAGGAGGCGGTACGCGAGCAGCCACGTGAGCGGCGGCGCGGGCACCGGCTCGTCGAACGAGGGGGTGGTCACCGGCACATTGTGCCGGAGGCGTCAGCCGACCCGGCCCGCCGCGTGCGCGGCGACCGTGAACCCGAGCAGCACGGCGGCCGCCGCGGTGCAGACCCAGACCTCCGCGAGGCGGCGGTGGCGCTCGGCGCGCATCCCCACCATGGCGAGCAGCATCGCCGTCAGCACGATCGTCGTTCCCAGCATGTCGGGCAGCATCGTCAGCCGCGGCCGCGCGGTCGAGGCTTTCCGGGTGAAATGACCCGAAGTGACTACGGCTTGCGGAACGTCCGCAGGAACCGGTCGTACGTCCGCTTCGACTCGCGGTCGCGGTACGCCGGATCGGAGTCGTGGTAGCCGCGGTGGCGGTGCCGGGTCGCCGGCAGCGGCTCGGTCATCACGGCCTTGCCGCCGGCCGCCCGCAGCGCGAACGACCACTCGATGTCGGCGTTGCGGTAGAAGCGCGCCTTCGGGTGCGGCGGCGTGGCCAGCGCGGCGGAACGGCGTACCGCCATCAGGTACCCGAGCACCGCGTCCACCTCGCCGGGCTCGGCCTCGGAGAAGCCGTGCCAGTCCTCGTCCAGGCGCACGCCCCAGCCGCCGGCGACCACCACGTCGGGGTCGTCGAACGCCCGCACCACCGGCGTCACGGCGTCGCCGGTCAGCTCGATGCTCGGGTCCAGCGTGAGGTGCACGCGGGCGGTGTCGGCGCGCAGCAGCGCGGTGCGCGCGGCGGCCCAGCCGGGGTCGCCCGCCAGGTGCAGCACCTCGGCCGCGTCGTCGGTGTAGCCGATGCCGCAGTCGAGCACCACCACGTGCGCGGTCGTGTGCGCGCGCACCGACGCGACCGCGCGGCGTACGTCGTCCGGCCAGCCGTCGGCAAGGATCGCGACCGTCACGTCGCGGGTGTCCGGCTCCGCGCCGCGGTCGGGCAGGTCGGTCACGCGCTCGGCCACCTCGTACGGCGGTCTCTCCGCCAGCGTCCATCCGTCCGGCGCGTCGCGCACCACCCAGCCGAGCGCGGCGATCTCGTCACGCAGCGCGTCGCTGGCCGCCCAGTCCTTCGCCGCCCGCGCGGCCGCGCGGCGTTCGGCCAGCGCGGCCACCTCGGGCGGCGGGGTGGTCACGACAGGCGGACGGTCGCCCTGGCGCCCTGGAGCACGGTCTGGTCCGCGGCGGTGGCGGTGAGCGTGACGACGACGCGGTTGCCGTCGAGCTTCTCCGTCACCTCGCCGGAGACCGTCAAGGTCGCCCCCTTGTCGTCGTCGGGGACGACGACCGGCTTGGAGAAGCGGACCTTGTACTCCTCGACCGCGCCGGGGTCGCCGGCCCAGTCGGTCACCACGCGCCCGGCCTGCGCCATCGTGTACATGCCGTGCGCGATGACGTTCGGCAGGCCGACCATCGTCGCGATGCGCTCGTTCCAGTGGATGACGTTGAAGTCGCCGCTGGCGCCGCAGTACATGACGAGGTTGATGCGCTGGATCGTGAAGTCGCGGGCGGGGATGGTGTCGCCGACGTTGACGTCGTCGTATCGGAGGGTCATGCCGGCACCGCCGTTCCGCGGGAGACGAGGGTGTTGACGGCGGTGCACACGTGCTCGCCGTCGACCGTCGTGATGACGGCCTCCCAGGTGAGCAGCTCGTTGCGGCCCGCGTCGCGGATGTCGGTGATCGTCGGCGTGCCGACGAGCACGTCGCCCGCGGTGATCGGGCGGCTGTAGGTGAACGACTGCTCGCCGTGCACCACGAGCGCGTAGTTCAGGCCCAGGTCGGGGGCGCCGACCACGTGCCCGCCCATCCCGAACGACACCACGATCGCGAACGTCGGCGGCGCGATGACGTCGCGGTGGCCGGCCGCCTGCGCGGCGGCCGTGTCGAGGTAGATCGGGTTCGCGTCGCCGATCGCGATCGCGAACTCCTTGATCTTCACGCGCGAGACCTCGTAGGGGTCGCTGGCCGGGAACGACCGGCCGATGTAGTCGCGGTTGAGGGGCATCAGGCCATGGCTCCTGACTCCCGGCCGTCGCGAGCGACGGCCAGGTCGGTGGATCGCAAGGCGGAGGAGGAGCCGACAGCGGCGCTGCCGGCGACGACGACAACGCCGCGAGGCGCCGGGCTGGGCGCCGCGCAGCAGGCCAGGGGGGCGGGAGCCATGGCCCTACATCGTCCCGAGCTGGCCGCCGGCGACCGGGATGGTCACGCCGGACACGAAATCGCTGTCCGGGCTCGCCAGGAACGCGTGCACCGCCGCGATGTCCTCGGGCAGGCCGGGCCGGCCGAGCGGGATCATCGAGATCGCGATGTTGCGCGCGGCCTCCGGGATGCCGAACGTCCCGTCGCCCTGCTCCTTCGCGGCCGTCAGCCGGGTCTCGACGAAGCCGGGCGCGACGGCGTTGACGTTGATGCCGAAGCGGCCGAGCTCCAGCGCCAGCGTGCGGGTCGTCGCGATGAGCGCGCCCTTGGCGGCGGTGTAGTTGAACTGGCCGGGGTTGCCGAGGATCGCCGCGACGCTGGACGTGTTGACGATCTTGCGGTTGTACGCGGGCCGCCCCTGCGACTCCAGCTCCGCCTTGCCGGCCGCGCGCATGTGCTTCACCGCGGCGAGCGAGACGTGGAACGACGTCTTGAAGTTCACGTCGAACACGAAGTCGAACAGCTCGTCGTCCAGGTTGTGGAACGTCTTGTCGCGCGTCGTGCCCGCGTTGTTGATGACGATGTCGACCTTGCCGTACTCGTCGATCGTGGACTGCACGAGCTCCTGCGCCTGCGCCCAGTCGACGGTGTTCTGCAGGCCCGCGCTCGCGGTCCCGCCGGCGTTCTTGATGAGGTCGACGGTCTCGTGGGCGGGCTCGGCGTCGACGTCGTTGACGACGACCGTCGCGCCCTCCTCCGCGAGCCGCAGCGCGGTGGCGCGGCCGATGCCCCGCCCGCCTCCGGTGACGATCGCCACCCGGTCGTTGAGTCGTCCCACTGCTCGTTCTCCTCACTGCATGTCGGCGACGGCCGGACGCTACAGCACGGCGTACGACACCACCGGATCGGCGATCCCGCGCAGGGCCTTCGGCGGCTGCGGCTCGGTGCGCGCGGCCTCGCCGAGGCGTTGCCGGAGGTCGCCGGAGACGAGCACCTGGCGCGCGGTCGCGGCGTCGGTGAGGCGGGCGGCGAGGTTCACCGGCGGCCCGAAGTAGTCGCCGTCCTGGGCCAGCAGCAGGCCGTACGAAAGCCCGGCGCGGACCGGTTGCTCGCAGTCGGCGACGAGGCGGCGGGCGATCGACACCGCCTCGGCGGCCGAGGGGTGGACGTACATCACGGCGTCGCCGATGAACTTCACGACCCGCCCGCCCGCGCCGTGCACGGCATCCGTGGCGACGGCCTCGAACGCGTCGAGCATCCGGCCCAGCTCGTTGCTCGTCGCGACCTGGCTCATCGCGGTGAACCCGGTCAGGTCGGCGAAGCCGACGGCCAGGCGGATCTGCCCGGTGAGCGCGACGTCGTTGCTCTCCGAGAGCTCGAACTGCCGGCGCGCCGCCTCGAGGTGGTGGCGCAGCAGCACGTCGAGGGCGTGGCCCACCTGCGGCGTGACCGCGGCGAGGCCGGCGAACGTCCGCGCCGTCGTCTCCTCGCTGCCGCTCGCCTCGATGCCGAGGTCGCTCACCGCGACCCGCAACGCCGCCGACACCGCGTCGGCGAACCTCGCCACGCTCGCCGCCGCGACGCGGGCGAGGCCGAGCGCGCCCTCCTCGCCGAGGATCGCGGCCATCGACGCGAACAGCGGCACCGTGCTCGCGTCGTCGCGGCTCGCGACCTTCGTGTCGGGGTCGACGATCGGCAGGCCGTACGCCTGCCAGAGGCGATGCACGAGCCCCAGGTCGGTGCCGGTGAGCTCGGCCACCTCGCGCAGCGTCAGCTCGTCGCGGCCGGGCCGTACCTTGCGGTCGCCGGCCAGGCCGAACAGCCGCCCGCGGGCGTTCGCGGTGATCATCTCGTCGAGCGTGCAGCCCTCCTCGGCGAGGAACTCCAGGAGCGCGCGGCGGTCGGCGGCGTTCGGCGCGGCCGGGTCGTAGAGACCCGCCTCGGTGAGCGCCGCCCAGTCCACGGGGTGGATTCTGCCCCTCGGCCCGCTCCCCAACTGTGAAGATCGCCACACGGGAGGGCGTGGCCACGGGCTTCACGGAACGGGTCCGCCCGGCACGCCGAGGGCCGGCGCCCCGACGGGGGTGCGGCCCGGGCACGACGAAGGCCGGCCCCCGCGAGGGGACCGGCCTTCGGAGGAGTCGGGGACGCCTAGCGCGTCTCGCGGTGCACCTGGTGGGCGCGGCAGTTCGGGCAGAACTTCTTCATCTCCAGGCGGTCCGGGTCGTTGCGCCGGTTCTTCCTGGTGATGTAGTTGCGGTGCTTGCACTCCGTGCAGGCCAGCGTGATCTTCGGGCGGACGTCGGTGGCGGCCACGGTACGGAGCCTCTCTCAGGTCTGTAAGGACAACCGGCACAGGGTAGCCGAGCGACCCGCGGGCTGTCCAAGGCGGCGAGCCTGCCCGGCGCCCGATCTGTCCGGGTTCTCCATATCCGCGCGCGTGCGCCGCCGTCACTCTGGGGGCACTCGACCGAAGGGGGCACCATGCGCACTCTGCTCGCCGCCACCGTCGCCGCCGTCGTGGCCACGGGCGCCGCTCCGGTCCTCGCCAGCCCGTACGACGCCGTCCTCCCCGCGGACGCCTACGTCGCGGGCCCGATCGAGGACGTCATCAACATCCTCAACGAGCTCCTCGGCCCCGGGAAGCGGGAGTGGGTCCTCCACGACCCGACGATGGCCGTGGGCACGTACACCGTCACGCAGGGCCCGAACAGCCGGATCGTCAACGTCGGCGTGGGCGACAGCCTGCTCGCGGTGAGCGCCGTGAAGGAGCGGGCGTACCCGGGGCGGCTGACGGAGTTCCGGCTCACGCTCTCGCTGGCCGGCTCGGGCCCGGCGGTCGTGCTCGACATCGACGGCGACGGCGACTCCGACGTCGTGCTGGAACGGGCGGACGCCGTCCGCACCGCCGCGGCGAAGGTCGAGGTCGGGTAGGGCCGAACGTGGTAGCGGAGGCCGGACTTGAACCGGCGACACAGCGATTATGAGCCGCTTGCTCTGCCAGACTGAGCTACTCCGCCGAGTGGTGCCAGAGCCCCCTTACGGAATCGAACCGTAGACCTTCTCCTTACCATGGAGACGCTCTGCCGACTGAGCTAAGGGGGCGACGAGCCGCACGCAGGGTACCTCAGCCGGGCACCCGCGCGTAAACGGAATCAGCCGTCCAGGCCGCGCGCGATCCGCCGCCGCTGCGCGAGGTCGGCGACCGCGCGCGACGAGCGCCGGATCGCCCGCGCCGGGTCCCAGGTACGCATCCAGCGCGTCAGGTCGCCGCCCGCTCCGGGCCGGCACAGCGCGTAGCCCTGGATCAGGTCGCAGCCGAGCTCGGCGAGGCGTTCCCACGCGGCGGTGTCCTCGACGCCCTCGGCGACGACGGTCAGCCCGAGCGACCCGCCGAGGTCGATGATCGAACGCACGATGGCCGCGTCGCCGGCGTCGGTCGCCATCGTCAGGACGAACGACTTGTCGATCTTCACCTCGTCGACCGGCAGCCGCTTGAGGTACGTCAGCGACGAGTAGCCGGTGCCGAAGTCGTCCACCGACAGCCGGATGCCGATGCGGTGGAGGCGTTCGAGGACGTCGATCGCGCGCGCCGGGTCCGCCATGACGGACGACTCGGTGATCTCCAACGTCAGCCGCCGCGGCTCGACGCCGTGCCGCACCAGCAGCGCGCCGATCTCGTCGGGCAGGTCGGAGTCGAGCAGGTTGCGGACGCTGATGTTGACTGCGACGCCGCAGTCGAAGCCGTCCACGAGCCACTGCGCGCACTGCCGCAGGGCGCGGTCGAGGACGTACGTCGTCAGCGGCACGATGAGGCCGGTGCGCTCGGCGAGCGGGATGAACTCGTCCGGCGTGACGAACCCGAGGTCCGGGTGCTGCCAGCGCAGCAACGCCTCCAGGCCGACGATCCGGCCGTCCTCCAGCGAGGCCTTCGGCTGGTACGCGACGACGAGGCCGTCGTTGTCGATCGCGCGGCGCAGCTCGCCGGCGAGCACGAGCCGGCGGGCCGACACGTGGTCCTCGGAGGGCTGGTAGACCGCGACGCCGGCGTGCGTCGCCTTCGCCGTGTACATCGCGACGTCGGCGCGTTGCAGCAGCGCGGCCGAGTCGGCGCCGTGCTCCGGGTACACCGCGATGCCGATGCTGGCCGCCATCTCGATCCGGACGCCTTCGAGCACGACCGGGTGCGCGATGACGACCGAGAGGTCGCGGGCGACGCGGGCCGCGGTGTCGGCGTCGGAGCCCTCCGACAGCACGACGGCGAACTCGTCGCCGCCGAGCCGGCCGACGATCGCGCGGTCGCCGCAGTAGCGCGCCAGCCGCCGCGCCAGCTCGACCAGCAGCACGTCGCCGTTGTGGTGGCCGAGCGTGTCGTTGACGTCCTTGAACCGGTCGAGGTCCACGAGCACCAGCGCGACCGCGCCGCCCGCGGCGATGGAGGCGTCGATGCGGTCGCGCAGCGCGGTCCAGTTGCCGAGCCCGGTGAGCGTGTCGTGCGCCGCCTCGTGGCGCAGCCGCTGGACGAGCCGGGCGCTCTCCAGCGTCGCGCCGGCCTGCGCCGCGAGCGCCTCGAGGAGCTGCACGTCGACGCGGCCGAAGCGGCGGACGTTGCCCATCCGCTCGTACGCCGCGAGCATGCCGACGATCCCGGACTCGCCGCGCAGCGGCACCGCCACGGCGTCGCGGCCGCGAGTGCCGAGGACAGGCGCGGCGTTCGCCGCGACCTCCGACCAGGGCCACGCCTCGGCGTCGCCGGTGACGACGCGGACGCCGTCCTCGTCGGCCCGCCAGCAGGTCACGCCGTCGTCGTAGGCGAGCAGCACCTCGGCCCGCTCGGCGTTGAGCAGCAGCCGCACCTTGGACGCGACGAAACCCGGCAACGCGGCCGGGTCGTCGGGTGCCGCCACGCTGCGGCCGAAGTCGTAGACGGCGGCGAGCTCGTCGTTGCGGTCGTGCAGCGAGGCGTACGCCCGCGCGAAGCCGAGCAGCAGCAACGTCACCAGCGCGAGCAGCCAGCCCGCCTCCGGCTCCGCGCGCAGCGCCTCGATCGCGACGAGCGCCAGCGAGGTCTCGACCAGGCTGACCAGCACCCACTTGCCGACGGCCACGTCGAAGCCGCCGCGCTCGACGTTCGACTGGGTGAGCCGGATGACCACGGCGACGGCGGCGGCGGAGAGCAGGTTGGCGATCTGCACGGCGACCCAGGCGGCCAGCCAGCCGCGCGGGCCGAGCGGCGCGGCGTCGCCCAGCATCAGCCGGAACGCGTACACCGCCAGCGGCGCCTGGAACACCACGACCGCGACGTTGAAGACGACCTTGTACGCCGGGATGCGCCGCCGCACGCCGTCGACCGCGTGCGCGACCGCCTTGGCGCCGATCAGCGACAGCGGCGACATGGACAGCAGCCCGAGCGCGAGCGGCAGCTCGGTCAGCGCGAGCGTCTGCGCCTGGCGGCGGAACTGCACGGTCACGGCCGACGCGCTCAGCAGCACGGTCAGCGCGACGACCACGAGGGGCGACAGCGAGACGCCGGTCGGGAGCTTGCCGCGCGAGGCGACGCCGACGGCGTAGACCGCGACGCCGGTCACGAAGAGGGCGCCGGACAGGGCGTAGGCGCGCTTCACCGCGTCGGGACGCGCCGTGACGTCCGACATCGCGCCTCCTCCCGCGGTCAGGACATACGTACCCCCCGCTAAGGAGAACGGCATCATCGGACGCCGAGTTGACCACTCGTACGGGCTAATCCGGTTCGCGCGGGTGGCCGCTGATCTCCGGCGGGGCATGTCGCCGTGCCCCCAGGGTGACACTCCGGGCGCGTGCCCGGGCCGGAAACGCCGGAACGGCCCGCATCTGGTGACGAACGGGCCGTTCCGGACGAATCGGTCAGACGCAGGCGGGCGCGTTCACCGGGACAGGGCGAACCAGCGGCGACCGCGGCGGCGGCGGCGTCACCGTTCCCGTCCAGCGGGGGTCCCGTCTCGCCTCTTCCCTCGCGACGCCGCGCACGGAACAATCCCGGCGTTCCACCCGAACCCCTCACCCTGAACGGAGTCACGTTGCGCCGTCCCCTGCTCGGACTGCTCCTCGCCGCGGCCGCGGCGTCGTTCGTCCCTGCCGCGTCCGCGAACCCGTACTGCGAGCCGTACGTCGGCCCGGTCCGCGGCACCGGTCCCGTCTGCACCACCTGGTGCCTGCTGTCGCTGCACCCGTCGGTCGACCCGGACCGCCTGCCGCCGCTGAGCGGCACGTCGGCCTCATGCATGTGGGAGGACTGATGCGCCGCCTGGCCCTGCTGGCCCTGGGCGTCGCGGCCGCCGCGCCGCTGTTCGCCGCCGCCCCGGCGAGCGCGAGCACCGTCTGCGCGTCGCAGTACCGCCTGCCCGGCCGCCAGCCGTACTGCACCGTGTTCTGCGCGCTGACCCTCGACCTCGACGATCCCTGCTGGTCCCAGGACTGACCCTCGACCCCTTGAAACGGAGACCCCCGTGCGCCGTACCGCCCTCGCCCTCACCGCCGCCGCGGCGTTCGCCACCCTCGCGCCGGCCGCCGACGCCAGCCTCTACTGCTCCGACCTCGGCCCCGTTCCGGGCTACGGGCCGGTGTGCACCGTGAAGTGCGTGCTCTACGGGGCCGAGGTGAACGTCAAGGACCCGGTCGGCAGCGTGCTGTCGATCGTCCGCATCGTCTGCCCCGCGTAACGCCCCACGACGTACGACGCCCCGCGGGCCGGAAGGCGCCGCGGGGCGGTGGTGGGAGGTGCAGGGTTCGAACCTGCGTAGGCGTACACCGACAGATTTACAGTCTGCTCCCTTTGGCCACTCGGGCAACCTCCCGTGCGCCCGGCGGACCGGGCCGACGGGAAGGATAACGGATGTAGGAGGATGGCGCCGAAGCCGTTCCGCGAGAGGGAGTGCCGTGGCCGACCCGTCGTTCGACATCGTGAGCAAGGTCGACCGCCAGGAGGTCGACAACGCGCTGAACCAGGCCGCGAAGGAGATCGCGACCCGGTACGACTTCAAGGACACCGGGTCCTCGATCGCCTGGTCCGGCGAGAAGGTGGAGATCCGGTCGAACTCCGACCAGCGCGTGAAGGCCGTGCTGGAGGTGTTCCAGGAGAAGCTGGTCAAGCGCGGCATCCCGCTGAAGGCGTTGCAGCACGGTGAGCCGCAGCCGGCCGGCGGCAACACGTCGCGGCTGACCGTCGACATCCAGCAGGGCATCTCCGACGAGAAGGCCAAGGCCATCGCGAAGAAGATCCGCAGCGACGGCCCGAAGGGCATCCAGGCGCAGATCCAGGGCGACCAGCTCCGCGTCTCCGGCAAGAAGAAGGACGACCTGCAGGCGGTGATCGCGCTGCTGAAGGGCGAGGACTTCGACGTGCCGCTCCAGTTCACGAACTACCGGTAGATGCTCCGGCGGCGCCGGGGGGTGCCCGAGGTCGGCTACGGCCACCGCCTCTACGAGCTCGTCGTGGCCGGCGACGAGGCCGCCTGGACCGCGCTCGCGCTGCGCGAGGAGCAGCTCGCCCGCGCCACGGCGGAGGACCGGACGGCGTTCGGGATCGACGTGGTCGAGACCGTGCAGAACCTCCTCTCCCACGCCGACTCCCCGGTCCGCCCGGAGGAGGTGCGCGAACGCCTCGGCCCGACGCTGCGCCGGCTGTGGGACGAGCTCGACGCGCACTGGACACTCGTGGCGCACTGGGTCGACGCGAACGGCCGCCCGCCCACCGGCCCCACCCTGGACGACGTGCTCGCCGTAGAGGACCCGACGCTCTCGCTGATCCTGCGCGGCAGCTACCGGGCGCTGCCCGGCGGCCGGTGGGTGACGGTCGCCGACTGCGCGCGGCGGGAGCTCGCGTCGGGCGTCGCGTTCACCGCGTCCTAGAGCCAGTCCTTGCGGCGGAAGTAGCCGAACAGGAAGCCGCTGATCGCGAGCATCAGGCCGAGCGCGAACCACCACCCCGTCGCCGAGCCGGCGGCCGGGTAGAGGCGGGTGTTCATGCCGTAGATGCCGGCGATCGCCGTCGGCACCGCGACGATCGCGGCGTACGACGTCAGCCGCTTCATGACCTCGTTGAGCCGGTTCCCCTGGATCGTCAGGTGCGTCTCCAGCACCGTCGTGACGAGGTCGCGCAGCGAGTCGGACCACTCGGCGGCGCGCAGCACGTGGTCGTAGAGGTCCTGGTAGTACGGCATCAGCGCCCCGTCGATGTCGCAGACGTCCCGGCGCATCAGCCCGTTGACCACCTCGCGCATCGGCAGGCAGACCCGGCGGAACGCCACCAGCGCCTTGCGCAGCTCGAACGTCCGCCGCTGCGTCCCCAGCCCCTCCGCCGGCTCGCCGAACAGCGCGTCCTCGAGCCCCTCGATCTCGTCGTCGAGCTGCTGCACGACCTGGAACTGCCCCTCCACGAGCGCGTCGAGCAGCCCGTAGAGGAGGAACGCCGTGCCGTGCTTGGCCAGCGCGGCGCTGTTGTCCCACGCCTCCAGCACCGGCGCGACGTCCCACACCGGGTCCTTGCGCACGGTCACGACCCACCGCTGGTCGAAGAACACGTCGACCTCGGACGTGGTCAGCGTCCTGGTGGCGGAGTCGTACGTCGTCCCGTACGCGACGAGGAACTGGTGGCCGGCGTACGGCTCCAGCTTCGGCCGCTGCGCGCGGCCCGTCGCGTCCTCGGCGGCGAGCGGGTGCAACCCGAGCTCCTCGGCGACGACCGCCAGGTCCTCGACGGTCGGCCGGCAGATGTCGAGCCAGACGACGGTGTCGCTCTCGGCCAGGTAGTCCGACGCGAGCGCGGGGTCGAACCCCTCGGCTTCGAGGACGCCGTTCCGGTAGACCCGCGTCAGCACACGCCGAGCCTAGTGCGACACCCCCGCCATCTCCTCCAGCCGGCGGATCCGCTCGCCCATCGGCGGGTGCGTCGAGAACAGCCGCGCCATCCCCTCGCCGCGGAACGGGTTCGCGATCATGAGCTGCGACGTCGGCGCCAGCATCGGCTCCGGCGCCAGCGGCATCGCCGCGGTGCCGGCCTCCAGCTTCCGCAACGCCGACGCCAGCGCCAGGGGGTCGCCCGTCACGCGGGCGCCGGTGGCGTCGGCCTCGTACTCGCGCGAGCGGGACAGCGCCATCTGCATGAGGCCGGCCGCGAGCGGGCCTAGGAAGATCAGCAGCAGGCCGCCGAGCGCGCCGCCGTCGTCGTCGTCACCGCGCCCGCCGAACACCGCGCCGAACCAGGCCAGCCGCGACAGGAACAGGATCACCGTCGCCAACGCGCCGGCCACCGACGAGATGAGGATGTCGCGGTTGCCGACGTGCGCGAGCTCGTGGCCGAGCACGCCGCGCAGCTCCCGCTCGTCAAGCAGCCGCAGGATGCCCTCGGTGCAGCAGACGGCGGCGTTGCGCGGGTTGCGGCCGGTGGCGAACGCGTTCGGCTGCATGGTCGGCGACACGTACAGCCGCGGCATCGGCATCCGGTTGGACGCGGCGAGCTCGGCCACGATCCGGTACAGCGCCGGCGCCTCCGCCTCGCTCACCGCGCGCGCGTGCATCGAGCGCAGCGCCAGCTTGTCGGAGAACCAGTACGAGAAGCCGTTCACGCCCAGCGCGACGACGAGCGCGAGCCACAGGCCGTTCGGTCCGAACCGCGAGCCGACCAGCAGGATGAAGCCCGACATGAGGCCGAGCAGGAGGGCCGTCTTGAGCCCGTTGCCGTTGCGATGACCGTGCATACCCTGGTCAACGCCTCCGCTACGGCGCGGCGTTCCCGGCCTCCCCGGCCGCGAACACCGCCTTCGGCGTGACGTCGAGGATCGGCTGCGGCGACACGCTCAGCACCGCCGCGGCGACCGCCGTGACGCCGATCGCGGCGACCACCGGAGCGGGCACCCGGGCCGCCGGGAGCGCGTCCTCGCCCGCGGGCTCGCCGACGCCGGCGAACAGGTTGAACGTCAGCCGCAGGTAGTAGTACGCCGCGATGACGGTGTTCACGGCCATCACGACCGCGAGCCACAGGACCTCGCCGTTGATGGCCGCGCGGAACACCGCGAACTTGGCCCAGAGGCCGGCGATGCCGGGCGGCGCGCCCGCGAGGCAGAGGAAGAAGAACGCCAGCACGACCGACAGCAGCGGCGACGTGCGCCACAGGCCGCGGTAGTCGGCGACGAGGTTGCGCGGCGTCCGGCGGGCGACCGCGATGACGCAGGCGAACGCGCCGAGGTTCATGATCCCGTAGATCGCGATGTAGGTGAGCGTCGCGGCGAACGCCTCGTCGAGGTCGCCGCGCCCGGCCACCGACGCCGCGACGCCGAAGGGCACGAGCATGTAGCCGGCCTGCGCGACGGAGGAGTACGCGAGCAGCCGGACCATGTGGCGCTGCTGGATCGCCACGAGGTTGCCGAGCGTCATCGTGATCGCGGCGAGCACCGCGAGCATCGGGCCCCAGACGTCGGCGTACGGCGCCAGGCCGATGAAGCAGACGGTCATCAGGCCGGTGAAGCCGGCCGCCTTCGAGGCGACCGAGAGGAACGCCGCCACCGGCACCGGCGCGCCCTGGTAGGTGTCCGGCGCCCAGAAGTGGAACGGCGCCGCCGACACCTTGAACGCGAACCCGGTGATGACGAAGCCGACCGCGGCGACCGCCGCCGGCGTGCGCGGGTCGGCCGCGAGGTGCTGGGCGATCGTCTCCAGGTGCAGCGAACCGGTGAGCCCGTACAGCAGGCTCATGCCGAACAGCATGACCGCGGTCGCCAGCACGCCGATCAGGAAGAACTTGATCGCCGACTCCGACGAGCGGGTGTCGGTCTTGCGGAAGCCGGCGATGACGAAGCCCGGCACCGACACGATCTCGAGCGAGATGAACAGCATGATCAGGTCGCGGCTGGACGCGATCGTGAGCATCCCGAAGAACGACACGAGCAGCAGGAAGTAGTACTCGCCCTGGTAGTAGCGGCCCTCCTCGAAGTAGTTCAGCGAGAGGAGGAGCACGATCACCGCGCTGACCAGGAAGATCACCTTGAACAGCACGGCGTAGTTGTCGACGACGAACGAGCAGCCGCCGGCGTCGAGGCAGAACGTCCCCCTGCCCCGGCCGCCCACGTCGCCGACGAACGTCAGCACCGCCGCCAGCGAGCCGAGCACGCCGAGCAGCGACAGCGGCATGGCGAGCCACTTGCGGTCGGCGGGCAGGAACAGGTCGGCGATCAGCACGAGCAGCGCCGCCCCGCCGAGGATCAGCTCCGGCAGGATCGCGACGTAGTCGATCGACTGGATCGCGTTCTGCATCAGTGCGTCGCCTCCGCGACGTGGCCCGCCACGTCACCGGCCATGCCCATGCCGTGCAGCAGCCCCTTGACCGCGACGTCGGTGATCCCGAACACGAACTTCGGGTAGATGCCGAACGCGAGGATCAGCACCAGCAGCGGCGCCCACGCGCCGAGCTCGATGCCGAGCACGTCGGAGAACCGCTCGTTCTTCCAGCGGTCCGGGACGACACCGAGGTTGACCCGCTGGAGCAGCCAGAGGAAGTAGCCGGCGGTCAGCACGGTGCCGATCGCGCCACCGACGGCGAGCGCGAAGAACAGCCCGCGGTGCAGCCCCTCGGCCGGGTTCCACGCCGCGAGCAGCGCGAACATCTCGCCCCAGAACCCGGCGAGGCCCGGCAGGCCGAGCGACGCGATCGCGACGAACGTCAGCAGCGACGCCATGTACGGCGTCTTGGCCAGCATGCCGCCGCCGATCTCCGCGATGTCGCCGGTGTGGTAGCGCTCCTTCACCGAGCCGACGATGAAGAACAGCATGCCGGTGATGACGCCGTGCGCGATGTTGCCGAAGAGGGCGGCGTTCAGGCCGGTCGGCGTCATCGTCGCGATGCCGAGCATCACGAAGCCCATGTGGCCGACCGAGGAGAACGCGATCATCCGCTTGATCTCCTTCTGCGCCAGGCAGCACAGGGAGCCGTAGATGATCGCGATGACGCTGAGGATGCCGATGTACGGCGCGTACGCCTTGGCCGCCTGCGGCAGGATCGGCATCGCGATGCGGACGAAGCCGTACGTGCCCATCTTCAGCAGGATGCCGGCCAGCAGCACCGAGCCGATCGTCGGCGCCTCGGTGTGCGCGTCGGGCAGCCAGGTGTGCAGCGGCCACATCGGCACCTTGATGGCGAAGCCGACGAACATGCCGAGGAACGCGACGTACTGGAAGCCGCGGGTGAAGTGGCTGCCGGCCTTGGCCAGCTCGAGCATGTCGAACGTGTGCGGCTCGACCTTGAAGTAGATGGCGAGGAACGCCAGCAGCATGAACGCCGAGCCGAACAGCGTGTAGAGGAAGAACTTCACGCTCGCGTAGTTGCGGTTCGGTCCGCCCCAGATCGCGATCATGAAGAACATCGGGACCAGGACGATCTCGAAGAAGATGAAGAACAGGATCAGGTCGAGCGAGATGAACGCTCCCATCATGCCGACCTCGAGCAGCATCATCAGGCTGAGCAGCGCCTTGGGCTTGCCGGGGTTCGGGATGACCTTGAGCGAGTAGATCGCGCAGAGGAACGTCAGCAGGCCGGTCAGCACGACGAGCGGCAGCGAGATGCCGTCGATGCCGAGGTGGTAGTTGGCGTTGATCGCGCCGATCCACGACTTGTTCACGTCGAACTGCATGTGCTCGGGGAACTGCGCGACGTCCTCGCCGAAGTCGTACGAGGCGAGGATGCCGATGGTCACGGCGAACGTCGCGAGCGAGAAGAACACCGCGAGTCCCTTGGCCGCCTTCTCCTGGGCCGCCGGCGTCACGGCGATGACGACCGCGCCGAGCAACGGCACCAAGACCGTCAGCGTCAGCGCCCAGTCCTGCCAGACGTCGTTCATGTGTCCCTTCCTATCGGGCGGAGAAGACCACGGCCAGCGCGATGACGCCGATGAACATCGCCGTCGCGTAGGCCTGCACGTTGCCGTTCTGGAGCAGCCGCAGACCGCGGCCGAGGTAGTCGGCGGTCCGGCCGGAGCCGTTCACCGCGCCGTCGACGACCGACTGGTCGACCGCGTACGCGCCGCGGCCGGCCTGGACGGCGAGCTTGCCGGCGAGGTTCGGCGGCGCGTCGAAGACGTTCTGGTTGAGCCAGTTCGCGGCGTTGGACACCGACGTGCGGATCGGGCGCACGACCCCATTGAGGTACAGCTCGTCCAGGTAGAACTTGTTCGCGAACAGCGTCGTCGCGAAGCCCATGTTCAGCGTCGGGTCGCGGCGCGGCAGGCCCTTGCCGTAGACGGCGAAGCCGGCGCCGGCGCCGACGAGGAACAGCAGCACCGACAGGCCGCCGAGCGCCTGGTGGATGTGCGGCGGGTGCACGACCTGGCCGGCGAACGCCACGACCTCGCCGAAGAACGGGCCGTCCTTCAGCAGCGGCGAGCCGAGCAGGCCGAGCAGCACGGCGGGCACCGCGAGCACCATCAGCGGCACGGTCATCGCGGCCGGCGACTCGTGCGGGTGCGCGGTGCCGCGGTAGGTCCCGCGGAACGTCAGGCAGTACATCCGCAGCGTGTAGAACGCCGTGAGCAGCGCCGTCGTGATCGCCGCGAAGAACACGAGCTTGCCGACGATCGCCGAGGTGGCGAGCGCCTCCTCGCCGTGGCAGAACGTCGCCGCGCGGCACGCGTCGACGATGATCTCGTCCTTCGACCAGAACGCCGCGAGCGGGAACAGGCCGGCCAGCGTCAGCGACCCGACGAGGAACGTCAGGTGCGTGCGCGGCATGTACTTCTTGAGGCCGCCCATCTCGCTCATGTTGTTGGTGCCGACCGCGTGGATGACCGAGCCGGCGCCGAGGAAGAGCAGCGCCTTGAACGCCGCGTGCGTGAACAGGTGGAAGAAGCCGGCCGTGTAGCCGCCGACCGACAGGCCGGCCGTCATGTACGCGAGCTGGCTGACCGTCGAGTAGGCCAGCACCTTCTTGATGTCGTCCTGCACGAGCGCGATCAGCGCGGCCATCAGCATCGTGATCGAGGCGAGGATGCCGATCATGTTCAGCGCCGGGCCGGACAGCTCGAAGACCGGGTACAGCCGGCAGACCATGTAGATGCCGGAGGCGACCATCGTCGCGGCGTGGATCAGCGCGGACACCGGCGTCGGGCCGGCCATCGCGTCGGGCAGCCAGACGTGCAGCGGGAACTGCGCCGACTTACCGATGGCGCCGCAGAACAGCAGCATCGTGCCGGCGACGACGTAGCCGCGGCTGATGTGACCGCCCTCGGCCGCGTGGATGATCTCGGTGAGCCGGAACGAGTGCGCGCCCCAGAACAGCGTCGCGATGCCGAACATGAACCCGACGTCGCCGATGCGGGTCGTGATGAACGCCTTGATGGCGGCGTTGGAGTTGGGCCGCTCTTCCCAGTAGTGGCCGATCAGGAAGTACGAGCAGACGCCCATGATCTCCCAGCCGACGAGCATCAGCAGGAGGTTGTCGGCGATCGTCACGATCAGCATGCCGGTGGTGAACATCGACAGGATCGCGAAGAAGAACGTGTAGCGCTTGTCGCCGTGCATGTACGACGTCGAGTACACCTGCACGAGCAGCGACACCACGCAGACGACGATGAACATCACCGCCGCGAGGCCGTCGACCTTCATGCCCAGCGTCAGCTCGCCGTCGCCGAACCGGGTGAGCACGACGGCCTTCTCGACGACCCACGGCACCGCGCCGGCGTGCTGCGCGGCGCCCTCCGCGGCGTGCTCGGCGCCCTCTGCGGCGTGCGCCGCGGCGCCGCCGGCGTTCGCGAAGGCCTGGAGCAGGACGCCGATCGCGACGACGAGCGAGCCGGCGATGGCGAGGATGCCGACGAAGTCGCCGCCGCGCGGCAGGCGCTTGCCGAGCAGCAGGATCACGAAGAACGCCACCGCCGGCAGCGTCGGGATGATCCAGGCGTAGTCCGCCACTGCGTTCTCCGGGTCCTCTCTGCGCGCCGGCCCTAGCGGACCGGCGCCTCCTCGCGGGCTGCGGGTCGGGGCGTACGGCGCGGGGCCAGGTCGCTCAGCTCGCGCATCTCGTCGATGTCGATGGACTCGCGGTTACGGAAGATCAGCAGCACGATCGCCAGGCCGACCCCGACCTCGGCGGCGGCCACCGTGATGACGAACAGCGCGAAGATCTGCCCGCCCAGCAGCGGGTCGCGCAGCCAGGCGTCGAACGCGATCAGGTTGATGTTGACGGCGTTCAGCATGATCTCGATCGACATCAGGATCAGCACCGCGTTGCGGCGGGCCAGCACGCCGTACATGCCGACCGAGAACAGCAGCGCGCTCAGCGCGACGGGGTAGGCGAGGTGCATCAGGGTCGCTCCTCGTCGCGACGGGACAGGACGATCGAGCCGATCAGCGCGGCGAGCAGCAGGACGGACACGACCTCGAACGGCAGCACGTAGGACCGGAAGATGGCCTCGCCGACCGAGTGCGCGCCGGTGCCGCCGCGCAGGTCGATGTACTCGTGGCGGAACGCGTCCACGACGAGCGTCGTCAACGTCCCCGCGCTGGCCAGGCCGACGATCGCGGCGGCGATGCGGTTCTCGCTGTTCAGGTCCGCGTCGCCGCCGATGGGTGCCTTGGTGAGCATGATCCCGAACAGCAGCAGCACGATGACCGCGCCGACGTAGATCAGCACCTGGACCCAGGCGACGAACTCCGCCGTCAGCATCAGGTAGCAGCCGGCCACGCCGGCGAGCGTTACGACGAGCCAGAGCGCGGCGTGCACGACGTTGCGCGTGGTCACGACGAGCACGGCGGCGGCCAGGGCGAGCAGGCCGAGCAGGACGAAGATGACCTCCTGCGCGGTCGGGCTGCCGAAGCCGGGCGCGGTCTCGGCGCCCTGGAGGGCGAGGGTGATCACGCGAGCCCCTTCCGCGCCTTCTTGACCCAGGCCGACTTCGCCTTCGAGCGGGCGACGCGTTCGGGCAGGCCCTCGGCGAGGGCCTTCTGGTACGTCTCCTCGTCGATCTGCGGCTCGCCGACATCGACATGCTCGGGGACGGCCGGCGCCTCGGCGGCGGGAGCCTCCGGTGCCGCCTCCGCCGCGGGCGCCTCGGCCGCGGCGGCGTCCGGAGCCGGCGCGGCGGGCGCCGCGTCAGCGGTCGCCTCCGGTACCGCCGGCGCCGCGTCAGCGGCGGGGGCGACGATTGCGTTCTGCTTCTTCCAGACCTTCATCCAGGCGGACTTGGCCTTGGCGCGGGCCGCGCGTTCCGGGAGGCCGGCGGCGATCGCGGCGTCGAACACCGCCTGGTCGACCCCCACGTCCTCCTTGGCGATCTCCGCGTGCTCGCGCGCGGGCTTCTTGGGCGCGGCCTCGGCCGGGGCGGCCGCCGGTGCCGCGGCCGGCGCGGCTGCCGCCGCGGGGGCGGCCGCCGGTGCCGCGGCGGGGAGCGCGGCCGGGGCGCCGCCGAGCGACGGCGCCTCGTAGACCTTGGGCTCGGCCTTCGCCGCCGCGGTGAGCTCGGCCGCCTCGGCGCCGTCCGGGTCGAGGACCGGCGGCGCGGGGACGGTGTACATCCACTCGCGGAGACGTTCCTTCTCGTGCGTCAGGTCGCGGATGTCGTACTCGCTGTACTCGAACTCCGGCGACCAGAACAGCGCGTCGAACGGGCACACCTCGACGCAGATGCCGCAGTACATGCAGAGCGCGAAGTCGATCGCGAAGCGGTCGAGGATGTTGCGGGTCCGCGCGCGGGCGCCCGGCTCCTTCGGCGGCACCGTCTCCTTGTGGGAGTCGATGTAGATGCACCAGTCGGGGCACTCGCGGCTGCACAGCATGCAGACCGTGCAGTTCTCCTCCATCAGCGCGATGACGCCGCGGCTGCGCGGCGGCAGCGCCGGCTTCACGTCGGGGTACTGCCGCGTGATCGACCGCTTGGTCATCGTCCGCAGCGTGACCGCGAGGCCCTTGACCAGGCCGAGACCGGCGGCCATCAGAGGTTCCCGTGCATGACGTAGACCTTCAGGGCGGAGACGGCGAGCACCTGGACCAGCGCGAGCGGGATCAGCGCCTTCCAGCAGAACTTCTGGAGCTGGTCCTCGCGCAGCCGCGGGTACGTCGCGCGCAGCCACACGACGACGAACGCCACCGCCATCACCTTGGCGATCGTCCAGACCGGCCCGAGGAGCTCCGGACCCGGGCCGCGCCAGCCGCCGAAGAACATCGCGGTCATCAGGCCGCCCGCGACGACGATGCCGGCGTACTCGGTCAGCAGGAAGAACGCGAAGCGCAGGCCGGTGTACTCGGTCATGTGGCCGAAGATGATCTCGGAGTCGGCGACCGGCATGTCGAACGGCGGGCGGTTCAGCTCCGCGAGCGACGACGTGAAGAAGATGAAGATGCCGGGCGCGAGCGCGACGAGCCACCACCAGCGCCAGGCGTGCGCGATGCCAGTGAGCGAGAGCGTTCCCGACAGGATCACGACGGAGACCGCGCTGAGGATCAGCGGGAGCTCGTACGCGATGAGCTGCGCCGCGCCGCGGATGCCGCCGAGCAGCGAGAACTTGTTCGCGCTCGACCAGGCCGCCATGAGCATGCCGATGACCGACACCGACGAGATGGCGAGCGCGTAGAACAGGCCGATGTCGAGCGGCTCGGCGACGATGTCCGGGCCGATCGGGATGACGACGAGCACGAACATCGCCGGGAGCAACGACACCGCGGGCGCCAGCTTGAACACCATGCGGTCCGCGTTGTCCGGGACGACGTCCTCCTTCTGCACGAACTTGATGCCGTCCGCGACGAGCTGCGCCCAGCCGTGGAAGCCGCCGGCGTACATCGGGCCGAGCCGCGCCTGCATGTGCGCCATGCCCTTGTGCTCGAGCATGCCGACCGCGAGCGGCACCGTGAGGAACACCAGCAGCACGCCGACGATCTTGATCGCGAGGAGGAAGCCGAACGAGTGCAGGATGCCGCCGTCGCCGGCGGCGGTGCCGGCGAGCGCGAGGAGGTCGTTCACTCGTGGCCCCCCTCGCCCGGCTCCTTCGCCCCCGGCCACGGCTTCACGACGCGGCTGGCGAGCTGGAACTCCTTGCGCAGCGGGTGGCCCTCGAACTCGTCGGAGAGCAGCAGCTTCACCAGGTTCGGGTGGCCCTCGAACACGATGCCGAACATCTCCCAGGCCTCGCGCTCGTGCCAGTTCGCGCCGCGGAAGACGTTGCTGATCGTGGGCACGGTCGGCGTGTCGCGCGGCGTCGTGGTGCGCAGCAGCAGGTGGTGCCGGTGGATCGGCGAGTACAGGTGCGTGACGACGGAGAAGCCCTCCTCGCCCTCGTCCACGCCCGCCATGAAGTCGAAGAACGTCAGGTCGAGACCGCGCTCGGTCTTCGCGAACGCCGCCGCGTCGGCGTAGCTCGCGCGCGGCACGGTCACAGTGGCGACGTCGTAGGAGACCTCGGTGGCCGTCCCCTCGCCGAAGCGCGCGACGAAGCGCTGCCCTACCTCTTCAGGAGTCATGCCTAGGCCTCGACCGCGATCGGCTCGCGCGCGTAGCGCTCCTTGAGGGACTCGTTCTGGATCATCGTCTGGAGCTTGATGATGCCCTGCAGCAACGCCTCCGGCCGCGGCGGGCAGCCGGGGACGTAGACGTCGACGGGGAGGATCTGGTCGACGCCCTTCGTGACGGCGTAGGAGTCCCAGTACGGGCCGCCGCAGTTCGCGCACGAGCCGAACGAGATGACGTACTTCGGCTCCGGCATCTGCTCGTAGAGGCGCTTCACCGCGGGAGCCATCTTGTCGGTCAGCGTGCCGCTGACGACCATCAGGTCCGCCTGGCGCGGGCCGTGCGCGAACGGGATCACGCCCAGCCGGATGAAGTCGTGCTCCGACATCGAGGTCGCGATGAACTCGATCGCGCAGCAGGCGAGGCCGAAGTTGAAGACCCACAGCGAGTACTTGCGCCCCCAGTTGAGGACGAACTTGATCGGCTGCGGGACCTCGACCTGATCGCTCAGACCCATTCGAGGACCTTCTTCTTCCAGGCGTAGAGCAGGCCGACGAGCAGGATCGCGATGAAGACGACCATCTCGACGAAGACCGGCCCGCCGTTGCCCGCCCTGGTGAACGCGTTGAGCACGCTGGCGAACGGGAACAGGAACACCGACTCGACGTCGAAGATCACGAACAGGAACGCGAAGACGTAGTAGCGGATCTGCGTCTGCGACCAGCCGGCGCCGACCGGGTCGATGCCGCACTCGTAGGTGAGGCCCTTCTCGCGGCCGGGGCGCTGCGGGCGGATCAGCCGTGCCGCGGAGAACGACACGACGATGAAACCGAGGCCCGCGAGGATGACGGCGCCGACGGTGGTGTAGGACCCGAAGTAGGCACGCATCGAGGCCCTGTCGTCCTCCCTGAGTCGCGGCCCGCAGGCGGGGCCGGGCCGCCCGGACGGCGGTGTTCGCATCCTAACGGGGCACCCGCACCCGGGCCGAATCGGCGGCCGCGAGTCGCGGGCGCGTCTCGCTCGTTACCGGAGCAGCGGCCGCGGTGCCGCGCGGGAGCCGGCCGCCGGCCCCGACCGGTGCGGGAGGAGCGGGGCCGTGGGGGCGTGGCGGGGGCGCTGGCGCGCGGGTGCGGTGGCGGTCGTCCTGGCGCTGCCGGCCCTGACGGCGGGCGTCGCGCGGGGCGCGGCGTTGCCGGCGTTCGCCGGCACGAGGGTCGTCACCGCCCGCGGCAACGGCGGCGTCGCGCTGTACCTGCCGCGCGACGCGGCGCTGGACATGCGCGACCGCGAGGCGAAGGACCACGCCGTCACGATCGCGCGGCGCGGGGGCACGTACGCGTTCGTCGGGCTGTCCGAGCCGGACGCCTGCCGACGCTACGCGGACCCCGAGACGCGGATGTGCATGGCCGTGCACGGCTACGACTTCGGCGCGCTGCGCCGGCCAGGGATGCCGGACCTGTGGGCGCAGGACGTGGTCACGCTCGACCCGCCGACCCTGGGCAGGGGCCGTATCGAGGTCTACGTCCTGACCGACGGCGAGGTGACGCTGACCGTCCGGCTCAAGGGCATGACCGGCACCCGCCGGGTGCGCGCGGACCGGAAGGTCTCCGGCCTGATGCGCGAGCTGCCGCGCACGTGCGTCGCGCCGTGCGACGACGTGGCGTTCGGCGGGGTGGCGTACGACGTCGGCAAGGCCGGGTTCGTGGCGTCGGTCGCGCTGGCCGCGCGCGAGGTCGACAGCGGGACGGCGACGCCGTTGGGACCGCTGGCGCCGGGCACGCAGACCGCCGACTCGTGCATCTACCGCGCGCCGGCGTCGGCCGACCCGGCCCGGCACCCGTTCGGGTGCGACACGGGCGGCGACCCGTTGAGCACGGCGGGCACGGCCCTGAACGCCGTGACCTGGGCGTACCCGTACGGCAGCGTGGCCGGCTGGCGGAACTACGACTACGGCGGCACCGGCTCGGTGTACGTCGGCTTCCACGGCGCCGTCGCCGGGCCGACCGGCGCGTGGCGGGCCCTGGCCGGCTACGGCGTCTGGGTCAGCGACGGCCTCCGCTGACCCGCCCGACCGCGTCGCGCGCCGCCCGCGCTGAGCCGCACTGACCGCGCGACCCGGTCGCGATTTCGTACATCCGCGTGCTCGGGCCGCGACCCGGTCGCGAAATCTGCCGGGGCGGTCCGGTGCGGGCGGGCGGGGCGGGCGCGTCAGCCGGTGCGGGCGACGACGAAGTCGGCGAGGGCGAGCAGCGCGGCGCGGGCGGGCGTGTCCGGCAGGTCGGCCGCGATCGACTTGGCCTCGGCGGCGTACGCCTCCAGCGTCGCGCGCGCCTCGGCCATCGCCGGGTGCGAACGCAGCGTGGCCAGCGCGGCCGCGTGCGCCGCGTCGTCGGTGAGGTCGGCCAGCAGCACCGGCGCCAGCGACGGGTCGGCGCGCAGCGCGTAGAGCACGGGCAGCGTGCGGATGCCCTCGCGCAGGTCGGTGCCCGGCGTCTTGCCGGACTCGCCGGAGGACGACGCTACGTCGAGCACGTCGTCGGAGAGCTGGAACGCCATGCCGATCGTGGCGCCGTAGCGCGTCAGCACGTCCACGGCGGCGGCGTCCGCGCCGGCCAGCAGCGAGCCGAGCCGGCCGGACGTGGCGATCAGCGAGCCGGTCTTCTCGGCGAGCACGGACAGGTAGTGGTCCACCGGGTCGTCCGCGGGCCCGGGACCGAGCGTCTCGCGGATCTGCCCCTCGCAGAGCACCGCGATCGTCTGGGCGAGGATGCGCGTCGCCTCGGTGCCGAGGTCGGCGGTGATCTCGGACGCGCGCGCGAACAGGAAGTCGCCGGTGAGGATGGCGACGGTGTTGGTCCAGCGCGAGTTCGCCGACGGCGTGCCGCGGCGCAGGGGCGCCTCGTCCATGACGTCGTCGTGGTACAGCGTGGACAGGTGGGTGAGCTCGATCGCGACCGCGGCCGGGACGACGGCCGGCGACGCCGGGTCGCCGAACTGCGACGCGAGCAGCACGAGCAGCGGCCGGAACCGCTTGCCGCCCGCGTCGACGAGGTAGCGCGAGGTCTCGGTGACGAACGGGTAGTTCGACTTCACCGACTGCCGCAGCATCGTCTCGACGGCGTCGAGCCCGGACCGGATCGCGGCCTCGAGGACCGGGTCCTCGAAGACGACGCTCCGGCGGGCGTCCACCGTCATCTGACGAAGCCGCGGGCGGCGACGTCGGCGAGCCGCACGATCTCGCCGGGAACGATCCCGAGCAACGCGGTCACGGTGACGGCGAGGCCGAGCGCCGCGGCGGCGGGCGCCGACGGCAGCACGACGGTCGGCCCGTCCTCGGCCGGCTCCTGGAAGAACATCAGCACGATCACGCGCGCGTAGAAGAACGCCGCCACCGCCGACGTGAGCACGCCCACGACGACGAGCGGCGTGGCCCGGCCCTCGACCGCCGCGGAGAACACCGCGAACTTCGCGGTGAACCCGCTCGTCAGCGGGATGCCGGCCAGCGCGAACAGGAAGAACGCGAACACCCCCGCGACGACCGGCGAGCGGCGCCCGAGGCCCTGCCACTGCGACAGGTGCGTGGCCTCGCCCTCGGCGTTGCGGACGAGCGTGACGATGCCGAACGCGCCGAGCACCGTGAAGCCGTACGCCAGCAGGTAGAACAGCACGCCACGCAGGCCGACGTTGTTGGCCGCCGCGACGCCGCAGAGGATGAACCCGGCGTGCGCGACGGAGGAGTAGGCGAGCATCCGCTTCACGTCCTGCTGGGTCACCGCGACGACCGCGCCGACGACCATCGTGAGGATCGCGACGGCCCACACGGCCGGACGCCAGTCCCACACGACGCCGCCGCCGACCACGAACAGCACGCGGGTCAGCCCGCCGAACGCCGCCACCTTGGTCGCCGCCGCCATGAGCGCGGTGACCGGCGTCGGCGCGGCCTGGTAGACGTCCGGCGTCCAGGCGTGGAACGGCACCGCGCCGACCTTGAACAGCAGGCCCACGCCGAGCAGCGCGAGGCCGGCGTAGAGGAGGACGTCGTTCGTGCCGGCCAGCGCGGACGCCGTACGGATGCCGGCGAACGACACGGTGCCCGCGTAGCCGTAGAGCAGCG
This sequence comes from Mycobacteriales bacterium, assembly GCA_036382875.1. Taxonomy (GTDB): domain Bacteria; phylum Actinomycetota; class Actinomycetes; order BP-191; family BP-191; genus BP-191. The sequence goes on along the minus strand of DASVPJ010000035.1, from coordinate 51,406 downwards.
CGACGCCGTAGAGGAAGAACGCCGAGGAGAACGCGCCGAGCAGGAAGTACTTGAGCGCGCCCTCCTGGCTCACGATCCGGCGGCGCCGGGCGAGGCCGGTGAGCAGGTACAGCGGCAGCGACAGGATCTCCAGCGCGACGAACAGCAGCAGCAGGTTCGTCGCGGAGACGAACAGCATCATGCCGCCGACCGCGAGCAGCGCCAGCGGGAACGACTCGGTCGGCAGGTCGCGCGGGACGGCGGCGTCGGGGTCGGTGCGCCCGCCGCGCTCGCCGAGCAGCAGCAGCGCCGCCACGGCGAGCAGCACGAGCGTGCCCTGGAGGAACAGCGCCGGGCCGTCGACCGCGACGACGCCGTCGGCGACGACCTGGTTGTCGTGCGCGCCCCACAGCCTGACGACGTAGCCGAACGCCACCGCGAGGCCGGCGAGCGAGAGCGCCACCTGGGTGACCCGGCGCTGCGCGGCCGGGACGAACGCCTCGACGAGCACGCCGAGCGTGGCCGCGGCGAACACCGCGAGCATCGGCGCGAGCTGGTACCAGGCGATCGTCGGCGTGACGATCGACTCGGGGTCCTGGAACGCCAGGACGCTCATGAGCCCTCCCCGATCGTCACGGTCGCGTCGGCGCCGGTGCCGCGGTCGAGCGTCGGCGCGGGCTCGTGCTGCTGCACGCGGTCGAGCATCCGGTCGACCGACGGCGCGACGACGTCGAGCACCGGCCGCGGGTACACGCCGAGCAGCACGATCATCAGCAGCACCGGCGCGATGACGAGCTTCTCGCGCAGGTCCAGGTCGGTCATCGACCGGTTCGCCTCGACGGTCACCGGGCCGGTCATCGTGCGCTGGTACGCGATCAGGATGTACAGCGCGGCGAGCACGATGCCGAACGTCGCGACGACGCCGAGCGCGCGGTGCCGGGCGAACGTGCCGACCAGCACGAGGAACTCCGACACGAAGCCGTTCAGGCCGGGCAGCGCGAGCGACGAGAGGCCGGCGATCAGGAACGCGCCGGCGAGCAGCGGCGTCACCGACTGCACGCCGCCGTACTCCTCGATCAGCCGGGTGTGCCGGCGCTCGTAGAGGAACCCGATGACGAGGAACAGCGCGCCGGTCGAGAGGCCGTGGTTGACCATGTACAGCACGCCGCCGGACCCGCTCTGCCGGGTGAACGCGAAGATGCCGAGCACGATGAACCCGAGGTGCGCGACGGACGTGTAGGCGACGAGCCGCTTCACGTCCTTCTGCACCATCGCGACGAGCGAGCCGTACACGATGCCGATCACGCCGAGCACCATCATCGTCGTCGCGAAGTAGCGCGCGGCCGACGGGAACAGCGGGACGGCGTAGCGGATGAAGCCGAACGTCCCGATCTTCAGCATCACCGCGGCGAGGATGACCGAGCCGCCGGTCGGCGCCTCGGTGTGCGCGTCCGGCAGCCAGGTGTGGAACGGGAAGACCGGCACCTTCACCGCGAACGCGACGAAGAACCCGAGGAACAGCACCTTCGCCGTGCCCGTCGACATCGACAGCCGGAGCAGGCGTTCGTAGTCGAACGTCCCCTCCGCCCCGGCGCCGATCGCCGTCGCCTGCGAGCGGGACATGAAGTACAGCGACAGGATCGCCGTCAGCATGAGCAGGCCGGCGAGCAGCGTGTAGAGGAAGAACTTCACGGCGGCGTAGACCCGGCGCTCACCGCCGTAGACCCCGATCAGGAAGTACATCGGGACGAGCATCGCCTCGAAGAAGACGTAGAAGAGGAACAGGTCGAGCGCGCAGAACACGCCGACCATCGCCGTCTCCAGCACGAGGAACAGCGCGAAGAACGACTTCACGCGGCTCGCCTGCCGCCACGACGCGAGGATCACGATCGGCGTGAGAAACGTCGTCAGCAGCACCATCGCGAGCGCGATGCCGTCGAGCCCGACCTTGTAGTGGATGCCGAACTGCGCGATCCACGGGTGGTCCTCGACGAGCTGGAACGTCGCGGCGGAGCCGGAGTCGTACGCCGCCGCCATCAGCAGCGACACGACGAACGTCGCGAGCGAGAAGCCGAGCGCGAGGCGCTTCACGGTCTCGTCGCGGCCCTTCGGCGCGGCGACGACCGCGACGGCGCCGACGAGCGGCACCGCCTCGACCAGCGAGATCCAGGCGGTCATCGCAGCGCCGCCAGGACGAGGCCGCCGACGAGCAGCGCGGCGCCGCCCGCGACGCCGAGGGCGTACGAGCGGACGTAGCCGGTCTGCACGCGGCGCAGCCGGCCGGAGGTCCCGCCGACCAGCGCGGCGGCGCCGTTGACCACGCCGTCGATGCCGCGGCCGTCGAAGAACACCAGCGCGCGCGCCAGGTACTGGCCGGGCCGCATCAGCACCGACTCGTAGACGGTGTCGAAGTAGAGCTTGTTGCGCGCCCAGCGCACCGGCGGCGTGACCGTCTCGGGCGCGGTGCGCTCGACCGGCCGGTCGAGGTACATGACCTTGGCGGTGTACGCGCCGGCCGCGACGACCACGATCGTGACGAGCGTGAGCAGCCACGGCGCGACGGAGGAGTGCGGGTCCTCGGTGTGGCCGAACACCGGCTCCAGCCAGCGCACGAGCGCGCCCTCGCGGTGGATGTTCAATACCGCGCCGCCGACGAGCGACAGCACCGCGAGGATCGCGAGCGGCATCGTCATCACCGACGGCGACTCGTGCGGGTGGACGTCCTCGTCCACGCGCGAGCGGCCCCAGAACGTCATGCACATCAGCCGCGTCATGTAGAACGCCGTGAGGCCGGCGCCGAACAGGCCGAGGCCCCAGAGCAGGTAGTCGCCCTTCACGAACGCCGTCTCCAGGATCTGGTCCTTCGAGAAGAACCCGGCGAACGGCGGCGCGCCGATGATCGCGAGCCAGCCGGCGAGGAACGTCAGGTACGTCACCGGCATCGCCTTGCGCAGCCCACCCATCCGGCGCATGTCGGTCTCGTCGTGCAGCCCGTGCATGACCGAGCCCGCGCCCATGAACATCAGCGCCTTGAAGAAGCCGTGGGTGAGCAGGTGGAAGATGCCGACCGCGTACGCGCCGGGGCCGAGGCCCACGCCGAGGAACATGTAGCCGATCTGGCTGACCGTCGAGTACGCCAGCACCTTCTTGATGTCGTCCTGCACGCAGGCGATGACGCCGCCGATCAGGACCGTGACGATGCCGACGGCGGTGACGAGGTTCAGCGCGAGCTGCGACTGCTCGAACAGCGGGTGCGTCCGGGCGATCAGGTACACGCCGGCGGTGACCATCGTCGCGGCGTGGATGAGCGCCGACGCGGGCGTCGGGCCCTCCATCGCGTCCGGCAGCCAGACGTGCAGCGGGAACTGTGCCGACTTCGCGCAGGCGCCGAGCAGCAGGAGCAGGCAGATCGCCGTGGCCGTGCCCGACGACAGGCGGGAGGCGTTCTCGAAGACCTCCTGGAAGCCCACCGTGCCGAACGTCACGAAGATCGTGACGACGGCGATGGACAGGCCGACGTCGCCGACGCGGTTCGTGACGAACGCCTTCTTCGCCGCCGTCGCCGCGGAGTGCTTGTGCGACCAGAACCCGATCAGCAGGTACGACGAGACGCCGACGAGCTCCCAGCCGACGTAGACGAGCACGAAGTTCGACGCGAGGACGAGCAGCAGCATCGAGGCGAGGAACAGGTTCAGGTACGCGAAGAACCGCCGGCGCTCGGCGTCGTGCTCCATGTAGCCGATGGAGTAGACGTGCACGAGCGTGCCGACGCCCGTGATGAGCAGCGTGAACGCGCTCGACAGCGGGTCGAGGAACAGGTCGGCCTGGACCTTCAGCTCGCCCACCGGCACGTAGGTGAACAGGTGCCGCAGGGCCGAGCGCGACTCCTCCTCGAAGCCGAGCAGCTTGCCGAACGACATCGCGGCCAGCAGGAACGTCACGAACGCGATGCCGGTCGCGAGCAGGTGGCCCCACGCGTTGGTGCGCTTGCCGCCGAGCAGCAGCGTCGCCGCGCCGAGCAGCGGCAGGGCGATGAGCAGCCAGAGCAGGGTGTGCACCCCGGTGGCCGCGTGCGTCTCCAGCGCCATCGTCACCACTTCAGCAGGCTCGCGTCGTCGACGGAGGCGGACCGGCGGGTACGGAAGATCGCCACGATGATCGACAGGCCGACGACGACCTCGGCGGCCGCGACGACCATGACGAAGAACGCGAGCACCTGGCCGTCGAGGCTGCCGTTCATCCGGGCGAACGTGACGAGCGTCAGGTTGACGGCGTTGAGCATCAGCTCGACGCACATGAACACGACGATCGCGTTGCGCCGGACCAGCACGCCGATCGTGCCGACCGTGAACAGCAGCGCGGACAGGAAGAGGTAGTAGGCGGGGTTCACTCGGCACCTCCCTGCTCGACGCGGGGGAGGGCGCTGCCCTCCAGCGGCTCGCCGCCGGGCAGCAGCGCCGGCTCCTGCTCCGAGTGGCTGGTGGCGTAGACGCCCGGCCCGGACAGCGGCGTCGGGTGGGTGCCCTTGAACCGCGCGATCGACAGCTCGCGCTGGGTCGATCGCGGCTTCGCGCCGCGCTCGCGATGCGTCAGCACCATCGAGCCGACCGCCGCGGTGATGAGCAGCGCGGACGTCATCTCGAACGCCAGGAAGAACGAGTCGTGCCCGCCGGTCGCCTCGCCGAAGAGCAGCTTCGCGATGTTGAGGACGTTGCCGCCGGTGTTGGCCTGCTCCAGGCCGACCGCGCCGCGGTCCACGAGCGCCCGGCCGATGACGGCGATCACGACGCCGGCGATGCCGAGCCCCGCGACGACCGACGCTATGCGGTGGCCGCGGATCGTCTCGGTGAGCGACTCGTTCGCGTCGAAGCCGATGAGCATGAGCACGAAGAGGAACAGCACCATGATCGCGCCGGTGTAGACGATGACCTGCACGGCGGCGAGGAACGGCGCCTCCTGCACGGCGTAGAAGACGGCCAGGCAGAAGAAGTTCAGGACGAGCAGCAACGCGGCGTGCACCGCGTTGCGGTTGAACACCATCGCGATCGCGCTGCCGAGCGCGACCGGCGCGAGGATCCAGAAGATGACGGCCTCGGCGACCGACGTCTGGGTGGTCGGCTCCTGGAGGAGAGCGAGCATCAAGGCATGCCTCCCGACCCGCGGCCGTTGCGAGCGGCGCCCAGGGTGGTGGATCGCAAGGCGGAGGAGTGGCCGACAGCGGCGCTGTCGGCCGCGACGACAACGCCGCGAGGCGCCGCGCTGGGCGTCGCGCAGTAGGCAGCGGGGCTGGGAGTCATGCCTAGTCCGCCCTGCTCTCGTGGCTGGCCGGGAGCACGGTGTCGCCGGAACGGACCGCCTCGCCGCGGTCGGGGCCGTAGTACGACTTCTCGTCGTCGCCGAGCAGCATCGGGTGCGGGGGCGCGAGCATCCCCTCCAGCAGCGGCGCGAGGAGCTGCTCCTTCGTGAAGATCAGGTCCTCGCGGCTGTCGTCGGCGAGCTCGTACTCGTTCGTCATCGTCAGCGCGCGGGTCGGGCACGCCTCGATGCACAGGCCGCAGAAGATGCAGCGCAGGTAGTTGATCTGGTAGTCGGCGCCGTACCGCTCGCCGGGCGAGTAGCGCGCCTCCTCGGTGTTGTCCGCGCCCTCGACGAAGATCGCGTCCGCCGGGCAGGCCCACGCGCACAGCTCGCAGCCGACGCACTTCTCGAGCCCGTCGGGGTGCCGGTTGAGCTGGTGCCGGCCGTGGAAGCGTGCCTGGGTCGGCTCCTTCACGTCCGGGTACTGCACGGTGTTCACCTTCTTGAACATCGTGCGGAACGTGACCCAGAAACCCTTCACCGGGTTACCCACGGGTCTCGACCTCCTTGCGTTCCTTCGGCTTCGGCGACGGGAGGAACGCGATCACGAGGATGGCCACGACGGCGACCGGCCAGAACCGGAACAGCCCGCCGGTGCCGACCTGCTCGACCGCCGTGCGCGCGACCGCGACGAGAACGAGCCAGCCGAGCGCGACCGGGATGAGGACCTTCCAGCCGAGCGCCATGAACTGGTCGTAACGGAGCCGAGGCAGCGTGCCGCGCAGCCAGATGAAGCCGAACAGGAAGACCGACACCTTGAGGAAGAACCACAGCAGCGGCCAGGCGCCGGTGGTCAGCCCGGAGATGACGGGGATCGGCGGCGGCCGCCAGCCGCCGAGGAACAGCGTCGTGGCCAGCGCCGAGACGGTGACCATGTTGATGTACTCGGCGAGGAAGAACAGCGCGAACTTCGCGCTGCTGTACTCGGTGTGGAAGCCCGCCACCAGCTCCGACTCCGCCTCCGGCAGGTCGAACGGCGCGCGGTTGGTCTCGCCGACGGCGGCGACGCAGTAGATGACGAACGAGATCGGCAGCGTGAAGACGTACCACCGGTCGTGCTGCGCCGCGACGATCTCGGCGGTGGACAGCGTGCCGGAGTAGAGGAAGACGGCGACGAGCGACAGGCCCATCGCGACCTCGTACGAGATCATCTGCGCGCTCGACCGCAGCGCGCCGAGCAGCGGGTACGCGCTGCCGCTCGACCAGCCGGCCAGCACGACGCCGTACACGCCGAGCGAGGACATGGCGAGGATGAACAGCACGCCGACCGGCAGGTCGGTGAGCTGCAACGGCGTCTCGGTGTTGCCGACCCGGACCGAGGGCCCGAACGGGATCACCGACATGGCGAGGAACGCCGGCACCATCGACATGACCGGCGCGAGGACGTAGACCCACCGGTCGGCCGACCGCGGCCGGATGTCCTCCTTGAGGAACAGCTTGATGCCGTCGGCCAGGCTCTGCAGCAGGCCGAACGGGCCCACACGGTTCGGGCCGAGGCGCTGCTGCATGCGGGCGACTACGCGGCGTTCGGCCCAGATCGTGATGAGCGTGATCAGCGGCAGCATCGCGAAGATCGCGAGCACCTTGAGGACGATCACGAACAGCGAGTCGTGGCCGAACGACGTGACGACCGGGTCCTGCTGCGCGAACGGCGTCACTCGGCCACCTCCGCGGGGGCGTCGGCGGCGGGGGCCACCGTGACGACCGCGCCGGAGCCCGGCGCGAGGTCGCGGCGCACGTGCGAGCCCGGCGAGTTGGTCGGCAGGAACACCACGCGGTCCGGCATCTCGGCGACCGCGAGCGGCAGCGTGACCGAGCCGCGGTCGGTGCTGACGGTGACGCGGCTGCCCGGCTCGACGCCGAGGTCCTTGGCGGTCGTCGCGGAGACGAACGCGTGCGGCGCCCGCGCGGTGCCGGCGAGGTACGGCTCGCCGTCCTGCAGCCGCCCGGCGTCGAGCAGCCACGGCCACGTGGCGAGCACCGCCTGGCCGTCGCCGAGCTCCGGCGTCGCGGCGGGCTCGGCGGCCGGGAGCGAGGTGTCGCGGGTGCCGTGCCACGTGGACAGCGACGAGAGCTCGGCGCGCGCGCCGGCCGCGTCGGTGAAGCCGAGGTCGACGCCGAGCTCGCGGGCGAGGAACCCGACGACCTTGTAGTCCGGCAGCGAGAGCCCGACCTGGCGCAGCGTCGCGTCGAACGACCGGACGCGGCCCTCCCAGTCGGCGAACGAGCCGTCCTTCTCGACCGCCGCGGCGACCGGCAGGACGACGTGCGCGAGGTCGGTCACCGCGCTGCGGCGCAGCTCGACCGAGACGAGGAAGCGCGCCTGGTCCAGCGCCGCGAGGGCGGCGGCCGGGTCCGGCAGGTCGTACGGGTCGACGCCGGCGACGAGCAGCGCGTCGATCTCGCCGCGGCCCGCGGCGGCGAGCATCTCGACGGTGCCGAGCCCGGGCGTGCCGGGCAGCGACTCGGCGCCCCACGCGGCCGCGACCTCGGCGCGGGCGGCCTCGTCGGCGACCGGGCGGCCGCCGGGCAGCAGCGACGGGAACGCGCCCGCGTCCAGCGCCCCGCGGTCGCCCGCCCGGCGCGGCACCCAGCCGAGCTTCGCGCCGGTGCGCTCGGCGAGCGCCACCGCGGCGGCGAGGCCGCCGGGGGACTCGGCGAGCCGCTCGCCGACGAGCACGACCGAGCCGGGGGCGGCGAGCGCCTCGGCGGCCTCGGGCGAGGCGAGCACGGCCGCCTCCTCGCCGGGGGCGGCGAGCAGCGGGGTGCCCCAGGACTTGCGCAGCGTGCCGGTGACCAGCGGCGTGACGGCGTAGACCTTGGTGCCGCTCTTGCGCGCGGCCTTGCGCAGCCGGAGGAAGACGATCGGCGACTCCTCCTCCGGGTCGAGCCCGGCGAGGAGCACGGCGGGGGCGTTCTCCAGGTCCGTGTAGGTGACCCGCAGCGGCTGCCCCGCGACGTGGCCGGCCAGGAACGCGTCCTCCTCCGCCGTCGCCGCGCGGGTGCGGAAGTCGACGTCGTTCGTCCGCAGGCCGAGCCGGGCCAGCTTGGCGTAGGCGTACGCGTCCTCGACGGTCACCCGGCCGCCGGTCAGCACGCCCGCGCGGCGGGCGGCGCGCAGGCCGCCGGCGGCGCGTTCGAGCGCCTCCGACCACGACGCCTCGCGCAGCGCGTGACCGTCGCGGACGAGCGGGGTCGTGAGGCGGTCGGGCTCGTTGGCGTAGGTGAACGCCCAACGGCCCTTGTCGCAGTTCCACTCCTCGTTGACCTCGGGGTCCTCGCCCGCGAGGCGGCGGAGCACCGTGTTGCGCCGCGAGTCGACGCGCAGCGCGCAGCCGCTCGCGCAGTGCTCGCACGCGCTCGGCGTCGAGACGAGGTCGAACGGCCGCGCCCGGAACCGGTACGCCGCTCCCGTCAGCGCGCCGACCGGGCAGATCTGCACGGTGTTGCCGGAGAAGTAGGACTCGAACGGCTTGTCGGTGTAGATCGCGACCTGCTGGAGCGCGCCGCGTTCGAACAGCTCGATGAACGGGTCGCCGGCGATCTGCTGCGAGAACCGCGTGCACCGCGCGCAGAGGACGCAGCGCTCGCGGTCGAGCAGCACCTGCGACGAGAAGGCGAGCGGCTTGGGGTAGACGCGCTTGCGATCCACGAACCGCGACTCGCCGGGGCCGTTCGTGAGGGTCTGGTTCTGCAGCGGGCACTCGCCGCCCTTGTCGCAGATCGGGCAGTCGAGCGGGTGGTTGATGAGCAGCAGCTCGAGCGTGCCCTCCTGCGCCTTGCGGGCGACGTCGGAGGTCATCTGGGTGCGCACCACCATGCCGTCGGCGACCGTCGTCGTGCACGCGGTGAGCGGCTTGCGCTGCCCCTCGACCTCGACGAGGCACTGCCGGCAGGCGCCGACCGGGTCGAGCAGCGGGTGGTCGCAGAAGCGCGGCACCTGCACGCCGAGGCTCTCGGCGGCCCGGATGATGAGCGTGTTCTTCGGGACGGTGACCTCGACGCCGTCGATGGTCAGCGTCACCGTGTCGGTCTGCGGAGGCGCTTCGGTCATACCGGCACCCACTCGGGCCGCAGCGGGCAGCCGGCCTGCTCGACGTGCGCGACGTACTCGTCGCGGAAGTACTTGATGCTCGACACGATCGGCGAGGTCGCGCCGTCGCCGAGCGCGCAGAACGACCGGCCGAAGATGTTGTCGCAGGTGTCGAGCAGCGTCTGCAGGTCGGCCTCCGTGCCCTCGCCGCGTTCGAGGCGTTCGAGCACCTGCACCATCCAGTACGTCCCCTCGCGGCACGGCGTGCACTTGCCGCACGATTCGTGCGCGTAGAACTCCGTCATCCGCAGCACCGCCCGGACGATGCACGTCGTGTCGTCCATCACCATCACGGCCGCGGTGCCGAGCAGCGACCCGGCCGCGCCGACGCCCTCGAAGTCCATCGTCGTGTCGAGGTGGTCGGCGGTGAGCAACGGCGTGCTCGATCCCCCCGGCGTCCACGCCTTGAGGGAGCGGCCCTCGGGGATGCCGCCGGCGACGTCGTAGATGACCTCGCGCGCCGTGACACCGAGCGGCAGCTCGTAGTTGCCCGGCTTGTTGACGTGGCCGGAGACGCTGAAGATCTTCGTGCCGGGCGACTTCTCGGTCCCCCACTGGCGGAACCAGTCGACGCCGTTCAGCACGATGGACGGGACGGTCGCGATCGTCTCGACGTTGTTGACCACCGTCGGCGCGCCGTAGAGGCCGTGGATCGCGGGGAACGGCGGCCGCAGCCGCGGCTGCCCGCGGTAGCCCTCCAGCGAGTCGAGCAGCGCCGTCTCCTCGCCGCAGATGTACGCGCCCGCCCCTCGGTGCAGCGTCAGCTCGCAGTCGAAGCCGGAGCCGAGGATGTCCTTGCCGAGGTAGCCCTTGGCGTATGCCTCCGCGATCGCCCGGTGCAGCCGCCGCCCGGCGTGCACGAGCTCGCCGCGCAGGTAGATGAACGCGTGGTTGCAGCGGATCGCGTACGACGCGATGACGATGCCCTCGATGAGCGCGTGCGGGTCGATCATCATCAGCGGCGCGTCCTGGCAGGTGCCCGGCTCGCCCTCGTCCGCGTTGACGACGACGTAGTGCGGCTTGCCGTCGCCCTGCGGGATGAAGCCCCACTTCATGCCGGTCGGGAAGCCCGCGCCGCCTCGGCCGCGCAGCCCCGAGTCCTTGACGAGCTGGATGACGGCGTCCGGCTCCATGCCGAGGGCCTTGCGCAGCCCCTGGTAGCCCTGGGTGCGCTCGGCGGTCTCGATGCTCCAGGGCCGGTCCTCGGACCAGCGGGCGGTCATCCCCTGCACGACGGGCATCAGCGCGCACCCTCGTCCACGAACCCGGCGAGCTCGCGCTCGATCTCCTTGAACGTCTTCAACGGCTCGCCGCGCGTCGGCTTCGGCCGCTCGCCGCGCGCCAGCGCGTCGACCAGCGCCTCGGCCGTGTCGACGGTCTGGCAGTCGTAGAACTCGTAGTTCACCGTCACGACCGGCGCGTAGTCGCAGGCGGCCAGGCACTCCGCGTGCTCCAGCGTGAAGCGCCCCTCGCCGTCGGTCTCGTCGTGGTGCAGCCCGAGCTTGGCGGAGAGCCGGTCGTAGATCTCCTGGCCGCCGCGGAGCTGGCACGACAGGTTGGTGCAGACGGACACCAGCCACTCGCCGCAGGGGCGGCGCTTGTACATCGTGTAGAACGTCGCGACCGCGCCGACCTCGGCCTTGGTCAGCCCGAGCACGTCGGCGCAGAGCTCGACGCCGTCGCTGCTGACGTAGCCCTCGACGCTCTGCACGAGGTGCAGCATCGGGAGCAGCGCGGAACGGCTCTTCGGGTAGCGGGCGACGATGCGTTCGGCGTCCGCGCGCACGGCGGTCCAGTCGGTCAACGATCCACCCCGCCCATGACCGGGTCGACGCTGGCGACCGCGGCGATGACGTCGGCGATGAGCCCGCCCTCGGTGAGGGCGGACGCCGACTGGAGGTTCACGAACGATGGGTCGCGCACGTGCACGCGGAACGGCCGGTTCGAGCCGTCGCTGACGACGTGGTAGCCGAGCTCGCCGCGCGGCGACTCGACGGGGACGTACACCTGGCCGGCGGGCACCCGGAACCCCTCGGTGACGAGCTTGAAGTGGTGGATCAGGGCCTCCATCGAGTCGGCCATGATGTGGCGCACGTGGTCGAGCGAGTTGCCGATGCCGTCGCCGCCGAGCGCGAGCTGGGCCGGCCACGCGATCTTCCGGTCGGCGACCATGACCGGCCCGGGACGGAGCCGGTCGAGCGCCTGCGCCACGATCTTCAGCGACTCGCGCATCTCGTCCAGGCGGATCTTGTACCGCGCCCACACGTCGCAGTCGTTCGACGTCGGCACGTCGAAGTCGTAGGTCTCGTAGCCGCAGTACGGCTCGGTCTTGCGCAGGTCCCAGGACACGCCGGCGGAGCGCAGCATCGGGCCGGTGACGCCGAGCGCCAGGCAGCCGGTCGCGTCGAGGTAGCCGACGCCGATCGTGCGCCGGCGCCAGATCGGGTTGCCGGAGAGCAGGTCCTCGTACTCGCGCAACGCCTTCGGCATGATCTCGAGGAACGACCGGATCTTCTGCTCGGTACCGGGCGCGAGGTCCATCGCGAGGCCGCCCGGGCGGACGTACGCGTTGTTCATCCGCAGGCCGCTGACCATCTCCTTGATGTCGAGGATCAGCTCCCGCTCGCGCCAGCCGTACAGCATGATCGACAATGCGCCGAGCTCCAGGCCGGTGGTCGCGAGCCAGACCAGGTGCGACCCGATGCGCTCGAGCTCCATCATGATCACGCGGATCACGGTGGCCCGCTCCGGCACCTCGATGCCGAGCAGCTTCTCGACCGCGAGGCAGTACGCCGTCTCGTTGAACATGTTGGACAGGTAGTCCATGCGCGTGACGAGGGTGACGCCCTGCACCCAGGTGCGGTACTCCGTCGTCTTCTCGATGCCGGTGTGCAGGTAGCCGATGACCGGCCGGCACGACATGACGGTCTCGCCCTCGAGCTCGAGCACGAGCCGGAGGACGCCGTGCGTCGACGGGTGCTGCGGGCCCATGTTCACGACGAGGCGGTCGTCGCCGGACTTCTCCGTCGCGGTGACGACGTCGTCCCAGTCGCGGCCGCCGACGGTGACGACGCGGCCGTCCGTGGTCTCGCCGGGGCCGGCGTAGAGGTCAGTCATGGCGCGCTCCGGGGTCCCCGCGGCGGTGCGAGCGCAGCGAGCAGCGTCGTGGGGTTCTCATGCCCACGCCCTGCGGTCCTCGGGCGGCGGGATCTGCGCGCCCTTGTACTCGACGGGCACGCCGCCGAGCGGGTAGTCCTTGCGCTGCGGGTGGCCCTCCCAGTCGTCCGGCATCTCGATGCGCGTGAGGTTCGGGTGGCCGTCGAAGACGATGCCGAAGAAGTCCCACGTCTCGCGCTCGTGCCAGTCCGCCGTCGGGTAGACCGGCACCGCGCTCGGCACGTGCGGGTCGTCCACGGTGACCGCGACCTCCACCCGGACGCGGCGGCGGTACGTGAGGCTCGTCAGGTGGTACACGGCGTGCAGCCGGCGGTCGTCACCGGCGTGGCCGGGGTGGTTCAGGTAGTCGACGCCGCTCACCGACGAGAGCAGCTCGAACCGCAGGTCGTGGTGGTCGCGCAGCAGCCGCAGGACGTCGAGCAGCCGGGTCCGGTCGACGTGCAGGGTGAGCTCGCCGTGCTGCTGGACGGCGTTCTCCACGACGTCCGGGAGGCGTTCCTGGACGAGCGCGGTGATGCGGTCGAACGCCTCCTTGGGCTCGACCTCGACGGGCTTGCGCGGCGAGGAGGTCCACCGCGGCATGCCCGAGGTCTCGCCCCTCACCGCAGCGCCTCTCGGCGCGCCCCGAGGGGCTCGTTCGAGATCTTGTCGTGCAGCTTGAGGATCGCGTCCATCAGCATCTCCGGCCGCGGCGGGCAGCCCGGCAGGTACATGTCGACGGGCACGACGTGGTCGACGCCCTGGACGATGGCGTAGTTGTTGAACATGCCGCCGCTGGAGGCGCAGACGCCCATCGCGATGACCCACTTCGGCTCGGCCATCTGGTCGTAGATCTGCCGGACGACGGGCGCCATCTTCTGGCTTACCCGGCCGGCCACGATCATCAGGTCGGCCTGCCGCGGGGACGCGCGGAAGACCTCCATGCCGAACCGCGCGAGGTCGTAGCGACCCGCGCCGGTGGCCATCATCTCGATCGCGCAGCAGGCGAGACCGAACGTCGCCGGCCACAGCGACGACTTCCGCGACCAGTTGACGAACTTCTCGACGCTCGTCAGCAGGACGCCACTAGGCAGCTTCTCTTCTAGTCCCAATCGAGGCCTCCTCTCCGCCAGACGTAGGCGTACGCCACGAAGACCGTGAGGAGGAACAGCACCATCTCGATCAGGCCGAACCAGCCGCTGAACCGCTGGAACGCCACCGCCCACGGGTAGAGGAAGATGATCTCGATGTCGAAGACGATGAACAGCATCGCGGTCAGGTAGAACTTCACCGGGAACCGCGTCTGGTGCGGCACCGGCTCGACCTCGATGCCGGACTCGTACGGCGCCGCCTTCGCCTTGTTGTAGCGGCGCGGCCCGATGAGCGCCCCCGCGACGACCGAGAAGACCGCGAAGCCGAGCGAGAGCAGGAAGAGGACCAACACCGGAAGGTACGGGTCGAGCACTGCGGTCCTCCTTCCTTCCGGTTGTGGCCCTGGAGCCTAGATGGGCGCGAGTGGCGCAGCCAAAACGGCTACGCCGCCGGCGCGATCCTCGACATGGCGTTGATCACGCGGTCCATCGCGTCGCCGCCGCGCGGGTCGGTGAGGTTGGCTAGCAGCTTCAGCGTGAAGCGCATGAGCATCGGCCGCGGCAGGCCGTACCTGGTGGCGTACTTCATGACCGCGGGGTTGCCGATCGCGTGCACGAAGACCCGGCCCAGCGTGTAGTAGCCGCCGTACCGCGCCTTCAGCTCGGCGGGGTAGCGCTGCAGCACGCGCTCGTCGTCGCGGCGGATCGCGTGGGTCATGATCTCGGCCGCCAGCTCGCCGGTCTCCATCGCGTACGCGATGCCCTCGCCGTTGAACGGGTTCACCACGCCGCCCGCGTCGCCGACGAGCAGCAGCCCGCGCGCGTAGTGCGGCTGCCGGTTGAAGCCCATCGGCAGCGCGCCGCCCTGGACCTTGCCGACGGCGTTCTCCTCGGTGAAGCCCCACTCCTCGGGCATCCCGGCGAGCCACTGCTGGAGCAGCGCCCGGTAGTTGGTGCCCTGGAACGCCTCGGACGTGTTGAGCAGGCCGAGGCCGACGTTCACCGTGCCGTCGCCCACGCCGAAGATCCAGCCGTAGCCGGGCAGCAGCGTGTCGCCCTGCCACAGCTCCAGCCACGACTCCAGGTAGTCGTCGTTCGTGCGCGGGCTCGTGTAGTAGCGGCGCACCGCGACGCCCATCGGCCGGTCGTCGCGCTTGGCGATGCCCATGCTGAGCGGGAGGCGGCCGGACACGCCGTCCGCGGCGACGACGAGCTTCGCGCGGTACGTCTCCTCCGGGCTGTCGTGGCGTTCGCGCGGATCCTCCGGCACGCGGCGCGCGGTGACGCCGACGATGCGGCCGCCGTCGTCGAGGACGGGGCCGGTGACCTCGGTCAGCTCCTGCAGCCGCGCGCCCGCCTTCTGCGCGGTGCGGGCGAGGATCTCGTCGAAGTCCAGCCGCGTGCGGACGAGGCCGAAGTCGGGGTACGTCGCGAGCTGCGGCCAGTCGAGCTCCAGCCGGCAGCCGCCGCCGATGATGCGCAACCCCTTGTTGCGCGCCCAGCCGGGCGCGTCGATGTCGACGCCCATCGAGATGAGCGCCTTCACGGCGCGCGGCGTGAGGCCGTCGCCGCACACCTTCTCCCTGGGGAACGCGCTCTTCTCCAGCAGGAGCACGTCGAGGCCCGCCTGGGCCAGGTGGTACGCGGTCGCGGAGCCGCCCGGGCCGGCGCCGACGACGATCACGTCCGCGTCGTGGGTCGCTGTGGTCATCGGCCGCTCCGGGACTTTGTGAACGTTTTCACGAGCCGGTGCGGAGTCTACGCCTCACCGGCCGCCCCCCGCAGCGCCCGCGGGGCGGCCAGCGGGCTGTCCCGCCTCGTTCGTCCGTTTTGGCTAGATTCCCGCCCGGTGTCCCCCGCCCCCTCAGGAGGTCCCCATGCGCGCCAGGCTGCTCGCCCGCCTGACGGCGGCCGCCGTCACCGCCGCCGCCGTGACCCTGGTCCCCGGAGCCGCCGGCCACGCGGCCGAGGGCGTCGTCGACTACTCGCTCGTCGTGGACGGTGAGACCGCCACCGGCCACGCGGTGCTGCCGGAGGGCAGCCCGACCGTGCTCGTCGTGCTCTGCCACGGCTACGGCGGCTCGGCGTTCGGCATGGACAAGTACCTCACCGACGCGGCGCGCCGCGGCTGGGCCGGCGTCGCGATGAACTACCGCGGCTGGCAGAGCGCCTGGAAGGTATGGACCGGCTGGCAGGACACGGTCGCCGCGACGCTCGACCTCAAGGCGCGCTACCCGAGCATCACCACGACGATCATCTACGGCATCAGCATGGGCGGCGAGGTGAGCGGCCTGTCCGTCGCCTACGCGCCGCCGGGCACGTACCAGTACTGGGTCGAGGACGCCGGCGTCGAGAACCTCACCGAGGAGTGGACGGCGTACCCCGACTTCCACTACGCGATCGAGACCGAGACCGGCGGCACGCCCGCCGAGGTGCCGCAGGCGTACGCCGACCGCAGCCCGGTGTCGCAGGCCGAGCGGATCGCCGCGCACGGCCTGCGGCGCGCGTTCCTGAACCACGCGGCCGGCGACTCCGTCGTCACGCCGAGCCAGGCGCAGGAGATGACCGCCGCGCTCGCCGACGCGGGCGTGCCGGTCAGCGCGTACACGTTCGGCGGCGCCGGCCACGTCGCGGGCTGGGGCTACCAGGAGGTCGTCGAGAAGGCGCTCGGCCGGCCGGACTGGCCCGACGCCGTGGTGCAGGGGGTCATCGGCCCGAACGGCTTCACGCCGGCGATCAGCCCGTCGTAGCCGCGACGCGCGGGCCTGCGCCCGGCGGCGCGCGACGGCTACGCCCGGCGGCGCGCGACGACCGCGCCGACCCCCACCGCCGCGGCGAGCGCGGCGAGGCCGACACCCACCGGCACGACCGGGAAGTCGCCGCCGTCCGGCTCCGCCCGCGTCGCCGCGGTCGGCGACGGCGACGCGCTGTCGCGGTCCGGCTCGGCGGACGCCGCCGCGCTCGGCGCGACCGGCTGGTCCGTCTGCTCGGCCGCGAACGGGTCCGGGTCGTCCGACGGCAGCAGCGCACCGGCCGGCCCGGCCGTCGCGCCGCCGGCGGACGGCGTCCCCGTCGCGGCCGGCGCCGTCGTCTCCCCCGGCGCCCGCGGCACCGCGGCCGGGGCCGGTGCGGGCGCGGCGGTCGTCCCGGTGTTCGACACCATCAGGCCGGCGGCCAGCTTGGTGCCGTTCCGCCAGTACGTCGTGAAGTCGATGATCCGCTGCTTGTACTGGATCGCCTTGTCCCGCAGCGCGGTCGGCGTCTGGTCGACCCACCAGTACCAGCTCACGCCGGGGTTGGAGTACATGACGACGTTGTAGGTGCCGTCCGGGTTGCGATCGAGGTCGACCAGCCGCGCGTGGTTCGTGGTGAGCCTGGACGAGATGGTCGAGACGGTGGCGTTGACGTACCACCACCAGCCGGTCGCGTCGTTGCCGGTGTTCCGCGCGAACGTCGCGATGTAGTAGCCGTTGCCCATCGAGTTCAGGCTCACGATGCGCGCGGAGTTCGCGATGGCCTTGTCCATGAGGGTCTTCGTCGTGCCGATGTACCACCACCACGCCTCGCCGTACGTGCCGGTGTTCCCGACCATGACGACGGTCGCGCGGCGGCCGTACGGCGTGTCGTAGACCTGCGCCTTGACGATGCGCGCCTGGTTCTGGGCCGCGAGCTGGTTGGCGCGGTCGACGGTGACGTTCGTGTACCACCACCACGACGACGCGTACGACCCGCTGTTGCTGACCAGCACGACGCTGTACCGCCACGGCGAGCCGAACGTCTCGACGTGCAGGTCGGTGATGCGCGCGTTGTTCCTGGCCACGAAGTCGGAGATCCAGGCCTGCGTCACGCCGGTGTAGAACCACCACCCGGTCGCCGTCGTCTTCTGCCGGTCGTCGCCGGGGCCGACGTACGCCTCGGCGGGCGCGCTGGGCAGCAGCGCGACGATCGCGACGAGCAGCGCGAGCATCCTGGACTTCACGGTCCCACCCCTCTTGTGCCGGTACGTGCCGTTCCGACGCGCGGCCCCCACCGCGCGTTCCTCGCTAGCCCCGCCGCGCGCGGTGCAGCGCGACGATGCCGCCCGTCAGGTCGCGCCACGCGACGCCGGTCCACCCCGCCGCCTCGATCCGTTCGGCCAGCGCCCGCTGGTCGGGCCACGCGCGGATCGACTCGGCGAGGTAGACGTACGCGTCCGGGTTGCTGCTCACGCGCCGCGCGATGGCCGGCAGCGCGCGCATCAGGTAGTCCACGTAGACCCGGCGGAACGGCGCCCACACCGGCCGGCTGAACTCGCACACCACGAGCCGCCCGCCCGGCTTCGTCACGCGGGCCAGCTCGGTCAGGCCGCCGTCGAGCGAGTGCAGGTTGCGCAGCCCGAACGAGATCGTCACCGCGTCGAACGCCGCGTCGGCGAACGGCAGCCGCAGCCCGTCGCCGGCGACGTAGCGGACCCGCGGGTGGACGTTGCGCGCGACGCCGACCCGCAGCATCCCGAGGCTGAAGTCGCACGCCACGACCGTCGCGCCGGACCCCTCGGCCAGCGCCACCGCCGACGTCCCGGTCCCGGCGGCGAGGTCGAGCGCGACCTCGCCCGGCTTCAGCCCCACCGCCTGCGAGGTCGCTCGGCGCCAGCCGCGGTCCTGGCCGAGCGAGAGGACGGCGTTGGTCAGGTCGTAGCGCGGGGCGACGTCGTCGAACATCGCCGCGACGTCGCGCGGCTGCTTCCCCAGGTCGGCGCGCGTCACCTCAGACGCACGCCGTGAGCCCGTAGTCCGTCATGAACTCCTCCTGCGCGTCGGTCGTCTCGCCGGCCGCGGCGCCTCGCCGAACGCGTTCTCCGCCGCCGCGTCGTCGCCGCTCCGCGCCGCCGACTCCAGCTCGGGCAGCGCGGCCTTGAACGCCGCCGACTGCGCGTCGTTGACGGCCAGGAAGCTCTGCTCCAGCGCCGCGGCGTCCTCCGGCGGCGGCACCAGCGCGCGGACGTCCGCCTGCGCCGAGTCGATGATGCGGACGGCCTTCCTCGCGGCGTCGAGGTACTCCGTCGCGGTCTTCGGCTCGCCGATCGTCTCGGCCTCCTTCGTCACGCGGTCGCAGACCTCGTTCACCGCGGCGACGTACTCGGCCTTCGTCAGCGCCGCCGGCGACGGGCTGCGCGTCGTCCGCGTCACCTCCGGCGACGCGGCGGGAGCGGGCTCGTCGCCGCCGCAGGCCGCCGTCGCGGCGGCCAGGACGGCGGTCGCGAGGAGCATCCGGGGCGCGGGCATCGCGCGACTATAACCGGGCGCGCTACGCACGCCGGTGTACCAGGCGACCGCCCAGCACCGTCGCGACGCAGCGGCCCGCGCCGTGCTCGACCACCGACTCGTACGGGTCGCCGTCCGGCACGTCGAACACCGCCAGGTCCGCCCGCGCGCCCGCCGCGAGGCGCCCGACGTCGGGTCGCCCGACGGCGAACGCGCCGCCGCTCGTCGCCGCCTCGAACAGCCGCCGGGCCAGCCCCTCGCGCGGCGCGCCCTGGGCCAGCGCGAGGTCGCGCAGCGCCCGCACCTCGTCGAGCAGGTCGAGCGACGGCGACGACGCCTTCGAGTCGGTGCCGACGGCGATGGCGTTGCCCTCCGCGAGGTACGCCGCGACCGGGGGCCGCCCCGCGCCGAGGACGTCGTTGGACCGCGCGCACAGCGCGACCGCCGTGCCGCGCTCCCGCAGCAGCGCGCGGTCCTCGGCCGACACGTGCACGCCGTGCGCGACGTGCACGTCCTCGCCGAGCAGCCCGAGCGTGTCCGCGTGCGCGACCGGCGAGCGGCCGGTGCCGTTGCCCAGCAGCTCGTACGTCAGCCCGCGCAAGCTGCCGAACTCCGCGATCGGCCCGGTGCCGCAGCGCACGTACTCGTCCTCGTGCGCGGTCTCGGCGAGGTGCGGGTGCAGCCGCAGCCCGCGCGACCGCGCGACGTCCAGCGCGCCCTCGATCGCGCGGGTGCCGAGCGAGTACAGCGCGTGCGGGCTCACCCCCACGTCGATCCCGGCGGGCGCGTTGGCCAGCTTCGCGAGCAGCTCCTCCTCGGCGAGCGGCCACTTGTACGACTCCACGCCGACCACCTCGACGTACGCCACCCCGGCCAGCCCGGCGCGCGCGAGGACCGGCAGTGCCGCCACGTCGGTGACCACGTCCGCGGCGCACGTCGTCCCGGTCCGCAGCAGCTCGTGCACGCCCCGCCGCGCGCTCTCCCGCCACTGCGGCGGCGTCCACGTGTAACGGCGCTCGGTCAGCGTCCTGATCCAGACGGGGAACGGCATCCCGGCCGTCGCGAGGTCCGCGAAGTCGGTGTACTGCAGGTGGGTGTGCGCGTTGACGAGCCCCGGGGTCAGGACGCCGCGCCACTCGCGGACGCGCGCGTCGGCCGTGACGACGTCGCGGCGCGCGCCGACCGCGACGATCCGGGTGCCCTCGACCGCGACCGCGCCGTCCTCGACCGGCTCGCCGTCCACCGGCACGACGACCGGCGCGCAGTGGACGAGCGTCACTCGTACCGCTGGAGCGCGACGAACCCGAACGACAGCGGCAGCGCGACGACCGTCCACATCAGCGCCGAGCCGGCGCGCTCCTGGGTGCGCTCGAAGCAGTCGGCCTCGCCGGTCGAGCGGAACGCCTGCCGCAGCGGCACGCCGCAGCTCCGGCCGAGGTCGGTCTGCGCGGGCACGAGCCCGGCCCACAGCGCGAGCACCCAGACGACCGCGGCGGCGGCGCCGAGCGTGACTCGCGCCTCGGTCATACCGGCGTGAGCGTGAGCGCCGTCGACGACACGTGCGACGTGACGTTCGCGTCGACCGGGTCGTTCGCCGGGTCGTCGTGGACGACGAGGTGCCGGTAGAGCGTGTCGCGCTGCGCCGGGACGCGGCCCGCCGCGCGGATCAGGTGGATCAGCTCGAGCCGGTTCGAACGGTGCCGCGCACCGGCCGCCGACACGACGTTCTCCTCGAGCATGATCGAGCCGAGGTCGTCCGCGCCGAGGTGCAGCGTGAGCTGGCCGACGTCCTTGCCGACGGTGAGCCACGAGCCCTGCAGGTGCGCGACGTTGTCGAAGAACAGCCGGGCGACCGCGATCATCCGCAGGTACTCCATCGTGGTCGCCTGGGTGTGCCCCTTGAGGTGGTTGTTCTCCGGCTGGTAGGTCCACGGGATGAACGACCGGAAGCCGCCCGTCCGGTCCTGCACGTCGCGGATCATCCGCAGGTGCTCGATGCGCTCGGCGTTGGTCTCGCCGGTGCCCATCATGAACGTCGCCGTCGACTCGACCCCGAGCCCGTGCGCGGTCTCCATCACCTCGAGCCAGACGTGCCCGGGCTCCTTCAGCGGCGCGATCACCTGGCGGGGACGCTCGGTGAGGATCTCCGCGCCGGCGCCCGCGAACGAGTCCAGGCCGGCGTCGCGGAGGCGTTCGATCACCTGCGCGTGCGACAGCCCGCTGACCCGGCCGATGTGCACGACCTCGCTGGCCCCCAGGGAGTGCAGCGCGAGCTGCGGGAACGCGTCCTTGATGGCGCGGAACGTCGTCTCGTACCACTCGATGCCGAACTCCGGGTGGTGCCCGCCCTGCAGCATGATCTGCGTCGCGCCGAGCTCGACCGCCTCCGCGCAGCGGCGCAGGATCTCGTCGAGGTCGCGGACCCAGCCCTCCTCGTGCCCCGGTGCGCGGTAGAACGCGCAGAACTTGCACGCGGTCACGCAGACGTTCGTGTAGTTGATGTTGCGGTCGATCAGGTACGTCGCGACGTTGTCCGGGAACCGGCGGCGGCGCACCTCGTCGGCGGCGCGGCTGAGCGCGTGGAACGGCGCGTCGGTGTAGAGCAGCAACGCCTCGTCGGGCGTGATCCGCCCCCCGTCGGCGGCGCGGTCGAGGATCGCCTGGATCGAGGTCACGCGGTCAGCGTACGTCAGCGGAACAGGCCCGGCAGCGCCGCGATCCGGTCGTACAGCGGGTCCGGGTCGCGCAGCCAGCGGTCGAGGATCGCGCGGTAGACGCGGCGCACGTCGGTCGTCATCTCGAGGTTGTCCGCGGGTGCCCGCGTGCTGCCGAGGCTCGGGTGCTCGCCGTGCAGGCCGCCGTTGACCCGCGGGCCGATGACGAACACCGGCGCCGCCGCGCCATGGTCGGTGCCCGCCGCCGGGCCCGCACCCGTCTCCCCGATCCGCCGGCCGAACTCGCTCATCACGACGACCGTCGTGCGCTGGTCCAGGTCGCGCGGCAGGCCGTTGTAGAACGCGTTCAACGCGGCGTCGAGGCGGCCGAGCTGCTTCTCGTGGTTCTGCCGCTCGTCGGTGTGGTTGTCGAAGCCGCCAAGCCCGACGAACACGCACTCGACGCCGAGGTCGAGCGAGAGCAGCGTCCGCGCGGTCAGCATCGCGTCGGTGAACGGGTCCTTGGCCGCGGGCGCCACCTTCACCTTGGCGAGCGCGTCGACCAGGTCGACCGCCTGCCGGGCGCCGTGGCCCGCGACGCGGCGCAGCGGCTCGCTGCCGGCGTGGTGGTCGAACAGCGCGAGCGCGTCGTGCCGCGCGTCCGCGACCGCGCCGCCGCCGTCGGCGAACCGCGTCGCGGCGACGTTCGCGATGTGCAGCCCCGAGCGCTTCTCGCCGCGCAGCATCAACGGGAGCTGCCCGCCGATCGCGATGCCGCGCAGCTCGCCGTCGCCCGCGCCCGCCCGGTCGAGGTGCCGGCCGAGCCAGCCGCTGTGCGCCGAGCGCCCCGGCTCGCCGGAGTGCCAGACGTCGGCGGACGTGAAGTGCGAGTACGAGTGCTTCGGGTAGTCGACGCCCTGCACGATCGCGACGCGCCCCTGCCGGTAGAGGCGGTGCAGCGTCCGCAGCCTCGCGTTGAGCGCGAGCCGCTGCGCGCGGTCGCGCGGCAGGTCCAGCGCGAGCGTCTGCCCCGGCGTGTAACCGATGGTCGGGCGGACCTTGCGGTACACGTCGTAGCGCGTGCCGCCGGTCGGGATCACGGTGTTGAGGCCGTCGTTGCCGCCGAAGAGGTGGATCACCACGAGCCGGTTGCGCGTGCGGGTCCTCGGGTGCGGCGCCGCGCCGAACGCCTCGCCGCCGCGGACGACGGCGGGCAGCAGCACGTGCGCCGCGGCGGCGCCACCGGCACCGGCGAGGAGCTGCCGTCGGGTCAGGGCCACTACATCACCAGCCACTCGGGGCTTGACAGCAGCAGCGCGAGGACGCCCTGCTGCTTCGCCTGCTCGTCCGCCTTCGCCGCGCGGCGCAGGTAAGCGCCGATCGCGCTCGCCGTGTTGCGGCTGACACCGGGCAGGCCGACGAAGCGCGCCCAGCCGGTGACGTCCCTGCTGGCCGGCCAGGGGCGCAGCGTGCGCGCCGCCCGGTCGGCGTTCGCCTGGCTGAACAGCGCGAGCGCGGCGTCGTAGCGCGCGAGCGCCGCGACCGGCGTGATCCAATCGCGGCCGAGCGGCCAGCCGCTGACGTCGACCGGGTCGAACAGCGAGTGCCCCATCCGGTCGAGGAACCACACCAGGCTGCCGTCGTCGAACGCCACGCCCAGCGCCTTCGCGGCGTGCACGAGCGTCTCGACAGGGGTGCGGACGTACTGCCGGCCACGCGCCGCGGAGGCGTAGCGGAACTCGTCGGCGAGCAGCAGCGCGCGGACCGCGTCGGCGGTGCGCCACCGCGAGCGGAGGGCGTTGGCCACCTTCGTCACGAGCGGGTCGTTGGCGGCGGGGACGTACGCGAGGCTCGCCACGATCTTGCGGGCGAAGAACCGCGGCGACGCCGGCTGCGCGAGCGTGATCCCGACGAGCGTCTTGTACTCCTGGTCACCGGCGTTGAGGACCGTGCGGCCGAGCACCCGCTTGGTCTTCGCGTCGTGCCGCGCGGCGACGAACTGCGCCGTGTCGCCGCCGTTGACGATCCAGCCGGTGAACACCCGCGCCGCCTCGCGCACGTCGCGCTCGGTGTAGACCTGCGGGTCGGTGCCGAGCGTGAACAGCTCGAAGAACTCGCGCGCGTAGTTCTCGTTCGGGTGCGGCGTCGCGTTGTCGGTGCCGTTGAGCCAGAACAGCATCGCCGGGTCCACCGTCAGCGCCTCGACCAGCGCGTGCAGGTCGCCGAGCGCGTGGGTGCGGATCGTGGCGTTCTGCGCGACGAGGTGGGACGTCTGCGGTGGGTAGCGGATGCCGGTCGCGAAGTGGTTGTGCCAGAGCAGCGTCACGCGTTCGAGCAGCGGGTACGGCGTCGTGCGCATGCGTTCGAGCCACCAGCGGCGGGCCTCGCCGGGCTCCTGGTTGCCGCCCTGGATCGCGAGCCGCCGCGCCTCGTCCGGCTGCGGCGGCACCACCGGCAGCTCGCCGACCGCGAGCAGCTCGTCGACGAGGTCCGCGTACGGCTTGCCGGTCCAGCGGTCGAGGTCCGCCTCCGTCGCGCCGAACGCCGCGCGCCCGAGCAGGCGGCTGACGTCGGCGGCCGTCATCGGCTTCGGCGCCATCAGCCGACCGCCCGCAGCAGCGTGATCGTGCCGGTCGCGAAGTCCGCGACGTAGAGGCCGTCGGGGCCGAACGCCACGTCGAGCGGGCTGGGGCCGACGAGCACGTCCCGCGGCGGCTGCGCGCGGCCGTTCACGATCGGCACGCGCACCACGCGGTGCCCGGCCTCGCTCGGGTCGTTGCTGCCGTACTCCGCGACGTACGCGTCGCCGCCCCACGCGCCGCCGGGGCCGAACGCGATGCCGTTCGCCGAGACGTGCAGCCCGAGGGAGAGCTCCGGCGTCGCGGTCGGGCGGCACTTGCTGTCGACGCGCGGGTTCTGCGCGCGCTTCAGGCTCGCGTCGTAGAGGCACGCGGGGAAGCCGTAGTCGGCCGGGCCCTTACGGACGTCGGTCCTGTGCAGCAGGTCCACGCCGAGCGGCGCGAGCGCGTCGGGGCCGTTCGTCGGGAACCACAGCTCGGTCGTGCCGGGGCGGAACGCCACGTCGTACGGGTTGCGCAGCCCCTTCGCCTCGACCGTGGGGCGGGCGTTCTTCCGGATCGGGAGCGCGTAGGAGAGCACCGTGCCGTTGAGCGGCAGCTCGTGGTCGCCGCCGCTGACGCCGTCGTCGGTCGCGTTGCCGTTGGCGACGTAGAGCCGGCCGTTGGCGACGGCCATGCCGTTGGTGTTGTGGCGGCCGTTCGGGAGGCCGTCGATCACGACGGTGCTCGCGCCGTTCTTCACCGCCCAGACGCGGCCGACCGTGCGCGGGCCGGCGGCGTGCGAGTCCGCGACGTAGAGCGTGCCGTCGGGGCCGAACGCCACGCCGAGCGGGCTGCTGAAGCCGGTCGCGTAGGGCGTCGCCGGGCCGAGCGCGCCGCCCGGCAGGATCGGCATCGAGACCACCGAGCCGGCGGCGTAACTGGCCACGTAGAGCGCGCCGTCGTGCACCGTGAGGCTGGTCGGCGTGGGGACGTTCGCACCGGTCGGCGTGGGCAGGAACGTCGCCGCGCCCGGCGCGGTCACCGTCAGCGTGCCGCGCATCGACGGGTGCAGCGTGCAGAGGAACGTGTAGGTGCTCGGCGCGAGCGTCTCGACGCCCTTCACCTCGGCGGTCTGGCCGGTGGTCGCCGTGCCGCTCGCGAAGAGCGGGCCGGTGCGTCCGGCGGCCTCGGCGACCACGTTGTGCGGCGCCAGGTCGGCGTTGACGAACGTCAGGCGGCTGCCCTGGCTGATCGTGACGTCCGCGTTGAGGAAGCGGTTGCCGGAGGCGGTGACGTAGCCGTCGGCGGCGTGGCTGGGCGTGAGGCAGGCCGCGAGGAGGGCAGCGGCGGCGAGCGCGGCTCGGCGCATCGCCCCTCCTCCACTACACGGCTGCGAACTCGACTTCGACGTCCGGCGCCCAGTCCCCTCTCGGCGCGGTGCGCCGGGCGAACTCCTTCAGACCCTGGAGCTGCCGGTCGCCGAGGCGGAAGTCGAGCGTCGTGAAATACGTAACGAGCGTGTCGGCGTCGAGTTGCTCCCACTTCGCGGCTTGTCTCGCGACCTCCTCGACGTTGTCGAGCGCCTGGCGCAGGGACCCCACGAAGGCGTCGTGCACCTCCTTGACCACGCCGGGGTGGCATTCGGCGAAGTCGCGCCGCGCGGCCCAGACCGCGAACACCATCGGCAGGCCCGTCCAGTCGCGCCACGCCTCGCCCAGGTCGTGGACGGTGGCCTTGGCCGTGTGTCGCGCCCGCAGCGCCGCGTCGCCGATCAGCACCGCCGCGTCGGCCTCCAGCAGCATCGCCGTCAGGTCGGGCGGCATCGTCACGTAGCGCGGGCGCTGGCCGTGGCGTTCCTCGAGCAGGAGCTGGGCGAGCAGCACGCTGGTCCGGCTGGTCGAGCCGAGCGCGACCGTGCGGCCGGTGAGGTCGTCCAGCGCGCGCTGCGAGACGAGGTTCACGCTCAGGACCGGGCCGTCGGAGCCGACCGCGAGGTCCGGCAGCACCAGCAGTTCGTCCTGGTGCCTGAGGTACTCGACCAGGCTGATCGGGCCGATGTCCAGGTCGCCGCGCACCAGCGCGTCGTTGAGGCGGTCCGGCGTGTCCTTGGTCAGCTCGACGTCGAGCAGGGCGCCCGAGCGGATCAGCCCCCAGTAGAGCGGCAGGCAGTTGAGGAACTGAATATGACCGACGCGGGGCCGTCGCGGCCCCTGCTCGCTCGGAGGCGTTTGCACAGGTCAGAGGCTAGATCACGTCCCGCCGGGCGTCGTCTCGTAGCACCCCGTATCCCACAGGTTGTGGGATGAACGTGGGACGTGATCTTGCCCGCCGAACCTGGCACACCCCGTCGTTACCGTGCGATCGAGAGGGGTCAGGAGGCGCGTCATGGCTAGGACTCGGACGAGCGGGATCCGCCGTCTCAACCGCGTGAAGGGCACCGTCTACGAGGTCCGCTTTCGCGACGGCGAGGGCCGCCAGCGGTCGCGGACGTTCGAGACGAAGGATGAGGCGCGGGCGTTCCAGAGCGCCGTCCTCGCGGACCTGCGCGAGGGCACGTACGTCGCGCCGTCGGCCGGCTCCGTGCCGTTCCGCATCGTCGCGGAGCAGTGGTTCGCCGCGCAGTTGCAGTTGAAGCGGCGTACGCAGATCACCTACCGGTCGGCGATCGACCACAACCTCGCGCCGCTGCACGACACGCCCGTCGGCCGCATCGCGTTCGCGGACGTCCAGGCGATCGTGAATGACATGACCGCGGCCGGCCGCCGCCCCTCGACCGTCCGCAACGTCCTGATGGTTTGTCGCCTGATCCTCGACGAGGCCGTACGTCGCAAGCTGATCCGGTCCAACCCGTGCCGCGACGTGAAGCCGCCGCGGCTGCGACCCAAGGACAACGTGTTCCTCACGGTTGCTCAGGTCCAGGCGCTGGCCGAGGAACTCCCGCCACCGCTCGACCTGCTCGTCCTGACGGCCGCGGGCTCCGGCCTCCGCGCCGGCGAGCTCAACGGGCTGCGCGTCCGCGACGTCGAGCTGCTGCGCCGCCGCATCAACGTCCGGCAGACCGTGACCGACCTCGGCAGCGAGCTGATCGTGGACACGCCCAAAAGCAACGCCGGCCGACGCTCCGTGCCCATCTCGCCGTCGCTGTGCGACCTGCTCGCGAAGCACATCGGCCGCAACGGGCTCGAGATAAACGACCTCGTGTTCGGCGACGACGGCAAGCCGCGGCGGCACAACACCTTCTATCTACAGCTGTTCAAGCCCGCCGTCGCGCGGGCGGGGCTGCCGCCCGAGACGCGATTCCACGACCTGCGGCACACGTACGCGTCGCTGATGATCGCCGCCGGCGTGAACCCGAAGCGGCTGTCCGTCTGGATGGGCCACACGACCGTCTCGCTCACGATGGACCGCTACGGCCACCTGTACGACGACGAGTCCGCTCCGGCCGTCCTGGACGCTCTCTGTGCCCGTCCTACCCGCGACTCCGACCCTTCCTCTGCCACTGCTTCCGTCGTCGTTCTCAAGCCTCGCGGGCGTTACCCCGAGTGACGCCGAGGAGAGTCGCAATTTCTGCTGCTCCGGCACGGCGCTCAACGTCAAACACCTCAGCCACCATGCCGTCACCTACATTTCTGCGACTCAGCCAACGCTGCAAGGCAACACGCAGCACGCTGGTAACGTGCCAACCCAGCGGAGGTATCGAGTCAACCAGGCGAGCCACGGCAGCCTCAGTAAGTTCCCGCTGCTTCGCATCACCTCGCGCAAAGACCTGTTCGATCGCCGCTACTTCCGGATATCTAACCTCGGTCACGATCCATACCACGTCATTGCGAGAACTCCCCGAGTCTCCACGCCGGACAGCCCTCTCAACTACGGTGGAGGCTCCGAACAACCGCACAAGCGGGCGGGCGGCTCGCGTCTCGTCATTGACCAGGCGTTCAAGATACGTGGCCATAGAGTTCGTCTTGCGTGTGACGCCCGGAGGGCCCGATCCTTCGGACGTTCGGCCGGATCGCAGCAGGCCGAGCCCTAACGCGAGGGGACCGGGTTCGTGCTGCGAAAGTAGGTGCCTTGCACGGGAGCCGAGCAGCCCCAGATCACTCTTCCAACGCTGAAGCATGAGAAGGGCCAAGGCACGTGGTCCTCCGCCAGCCACAAGTGCGGCATGCACCCGTCGCAGGATCGCTTCGCGCGTAAGGTGGTCGCTGGATGCCGCAAGAAGGATGTCAGCGTGCGATTGCCACGCCGCACCTGGTGTGGTCTGCAGAATATCCAGGGCGTGCAGCGCAAGGGCCCTTTGCTTTTCCGGCGAGCCAATTGCAAGCCCGTCGTCGACAATGTCCATGGCAAGTTCGGCTCCCGGAAGAACGAGGTGACCCAATTCGTCACGGACATCGATCTCCCGGAGCATAGCTAAGACGCTGTCACGAAGGTGCTCACGCTCGCGGAACACGTAACCGGCCGCGAATAGCCACGTGTTCCGCCAGTGTGCTGCGGGAGCAAGGTGTTGCAAGCGTGCGACGATGTCTGGGCCGTCTGCGGCGGTGATCGCCCGCGCAGCCATAAACTCCTGAAGACTCCTCACCTCGAAGCCCACGCTGTCACCGACACCGGTGGGCACAAGCAACACTAATCGATGTAGCGCCGCGACAGCGATAGTCGCCGCCAGTTGATAAGCTTGCTCGTCGTCATGGCCTTCTTTCCGGAGCCGCTCAACTGCGAGGCGCCGGAGTGCATCGCGACTAACAGATGCTGTGGCCTCCGACTCGTTTTCCGCTCGGACGTGGCAGGCGAGAGCTACCGCCTCGTGCACCCATATAACATCGTTCCGATGTTCCTCAAGTATCTTCGCTACCGGGCCCTTCTTGTTCTCCTCTCTACGGTAGATGACCTGGAAGTACGAGTCGAATAAGGCGTAACGTTGCTGCGGTACACGTTCGCGACCCTCCAACAACCTCGACATGATGTTTACCTGAAGTGGCGTCCGCAAAAGCCTAGATGTCATGTTCGCATCCGCGGCTTCTACCAAACGGCTATGTATATGTGCTCTGATGTCCGGATTGTCGGGATGGAATGCAAGCGACAATCGGTTCGCGTACTCGATTGCCTGGAGGGGCGTTAGCGGCACAAGATCGAGGCGCGCGTAGTCGCGTGGGTCGAGTTCGTCGGTATACCCTTGCGGCCGGGTCGTAACCACGACGAGGGCATCGGCGTCACGCGGCGCAGCATCGACCAGAAAATCGGAAATTCCGCGGACCACCGCATCTCTAGCCGACGGAGATGCAACCTCGTCTAGACCATCCAAGATCAGGAGCCATGGATAGCGCCCCAACCATCGGTTCAACTGTCCCGCGTTGATGTCCTCTGGAGACCGGGACGACACTCGTTCGGCTAGGTACCTAAGTAGCGACACATCTCTCTGAGGGAGTAGCCACTCCGCAAATGCGGCGAGTTCGATTCGGATTGGCCAACGTCGATTCCGCGGTAGGGGCACCCCTTGCAGGTTGAGTTCGGACTGCAACTCCGCGAGGAGACGCGATGCTTCCCCGCTGAGGCGGGGGCAGTCGTTAAGCAATGCTACGCGATATGCCTGCGCAAGTAGCTCGACGAGCGTTGACTTTCCTTGCCCAGGACCACCTACAAGTAGGACGTGCGAAGGACCGTCAGCGGCGCCCCCGGAACGCACGGCGTCGCATCGCGCTATGATCCACTGGAGCGCGGCGACATTATCGTCCTGCCTGGCTGGGCGGGCCGGCAGATCGATACCAACACTTGCGAGGCTCACGCGGTCGACTTCTTGGCCAGCCGAATCTAGCGCCACCCACCGGGCCTGAAGCATTTCTTTCACTACGTGCGTTTCCAGCGCTTCGGCCAAGTTCCGGTCTCGGAGGTCGAGCCGATCGATGATCCCGCCTAAGACATCACCCGACATAATTAGGCCGGAGTACCTGAGTCGTATGTCTTGAGAGTCATCGAGCAGCGCCGAAACCTTCTGCTCCGGCCAGACGGACAACCCTCGAAAGTTTAGGCCGCGCTTCTTCGCGAGCGTCGCAACTTCCGGTACGGCCTTGTCGATACCTCCGCCAGCAATCGACGATAGTGAGACGTTGGTTACAATTATCAGATTGTCCGGTAGTCTCCCGCGCACGCGGCGCTGCGATATCGGGTCAGCCCATCGCGCAAACTCCTGATTTACTTCGTCGACGAACCACGAGAAGTTATCTGCAGGATCACGCGGCGACATCCGAAACTTTGCCTGGAGGACGGTGAGCCCATCCCATGCTTCTTCGCCCGCCAGATGAAGTACGCCATCGAAGGCCGCCTCGCGACCTCCATCTGGTCCGAGGCCGTACACAGTGACGCCCGGTCCAGCGATCTTGGTGAAGAGGGCGCGGGTAAGATCCTCGAACGAGTGTGGCCCAAGACGAGTCAGGTCGTAGTGCATCGATACATCATCCCTCGGCGGCGCAGTGGGTAAAGTTCGGCGTAGGTCCGGTTGAGTCGCGTCGTACGCGCGGCGTCAGCATTTGGAGTCCGGCCACGACGGCACCGGCGCCTACCGACACGTTCTACCTACAGGTGTTCAAGCGCGCTGTCTCCGCGCGGGGCTGCCGCCGGAGACGCGATTCCAGGACCTCCGGCACACGTACGCGTCGCTGATGATCGCGGCCGGCGTGAACCCGAAGCGGCTGTCCGTCTGGATGGGCCACACGACCGTCTCGCTCACGATGGACCGCTACGGCCACCTTTACGACGACGAGTCCGCTCCGGCCGTCCTGGATGCTCTCTGCTTCCGTCCTGCCGCCGAACCCGACCCTGCCTCCACTACCGCTTCCGTCACCGTTCTCAAGCCTCGCTGACCCTGCTTTTCCGCCTGCCTGACCTGCCTTCTTCCCCTTCATGTGCGTGTCGAGGGAGTGGCACTTGGTCGGGGGTGCGGAGCGGCTACGCGGAGCAGCCCCGACCAAGTGCCACGACCGGCCACGCCGAGGAGAAACCGCAGGTCAGCCAGGTGGAGCAGCCCCTCCGGACGACCCGTTTTGGGGGGCGCCTCGGGTCACGCCTCGGTGCGTGGACCGAAGCGCCACCCCGGCCGCGCCGCGCGCGGCCTCGCTGACACCGCCGGTCTTCGCCGCAACCACCGTCCGGACCGCCATTCGGCCGTAGCCGTGGGCGCGGCGGACGTTGTTGATCACGTTGCCGCCGTCGAGGCCCATCGCCGCACCGGCAGCCCAGCCGGGGAGCTTCGCCATCAGCGCCAACGTGGCGACGCCGGCGAGCGCGCCGACGAACCCGGTCTTGTCCGAGGAGAACATCGCCAGCCACGTCGCGATGAGCACCGCGTGCGCGATCGGCAGGAACACGGCGGTGACCTGCAACCGCCACCACGCCCGCATCGCCGCGCCGCCCGACGGCAGCAAGCTCAGCCCGGCGGCGAACGGCGCCAGCACGATCAGCAGCCACAAGGTTGCCCATCGCGCGAGACCGAGCACCGTGAGGACGACGAGGAACACGACCGCCACGAGCGTCGTCACCAGCAGAGCGAGCGAGCTGCTGATGTCGCCTTGCAGGTTGCGGATGAACACCGACGTGATCGGGTCGACCGCGCCGTCGAGCCCGGCTGCGGTGAGCGCGTCGACGAGGCGGTTGGCGAGCTGGACCTCCAGCGCGACCACCGGCAGCGACACGGCGGCGGTGAGCAGCGCGCTCGCCAAGCGCACGCCGACCGCCTCCCGGGCGGCGATGCCCATGCGGGTGGAGGAGCCGGTGATCATCGCCGTGCCGGCGATGCCGACCAGCAGCCCGGCGAGGACGAACAGCGCGGCGAGCGAGGTCGTCCACAGCCGGCGCAGCGTCGGCTCCGCGAGCAGGTCCGGGGTGTGCAGCACGTAGCGGAGCACGGGCTCGGCGAGGTTGCGCAGGAAGTCGTCCACCAGATCGCGCAGCAGACCGCGGATCAGCGACCCGATGCCGTCGCCGACGAAGCCGAACGGGTTCGGGATCGGTAGCTGCGCGCCGGGCCCGGTCGCCGGGGACGCCGCCGGGAGGAAGGCCACAAGGGCGTTGGTGATGATGGCTGCCTCCGGGTCGGTCGGCGGCCCCAGGACCGGGCCGGCGTGCCGAGCACGGTGCGCCCCAGGTGTTGCAACTCCGGCCCCTCAGAGCCGAACTTCACGAAAACCTCACGACGGGTTACCAGAACTTCACGACGACCTCACGGCCGCGGTAACTCCACCGTGAAGTTCTCGTGAAGTCGCAGCACGACCGTGCTCCCCTCGCCGCCCGTCCGGGCGGCTCCCGAGAGGAGCACCACATGAACACCACCACTTGCACCGCCGCCGCTGCGGCACTCGCCGCCGGGCTCGCGACCACCGCGTGCACGACCGGCCGGACCCCGACGACCGTCATCACCATCGCCCCCGCCCCGGTACCGGCGGCGACCGTGACGCCGACGCCGAGTGCCAGCGCGACGCCGGAGCCGCGACCGACTCCCGTCGCGACTGACGACGGCATGGACGAGTTCCTGCGGCGGTTCCGCGACACCGGCGACCCGAAGGGCAGCCCGGTCCACTTCACGATCCGCTACCTCAACGCGCTGCGCGCCGGCAAGTGGGCGGACGCGGTCAAGGAGATGGCCGCCGTCGAGCGCGCCTACATCCGGATCAAGGACAACGCCGCCACCGTCGGCCGCGACGTCCTGACCAACGCCGCCGGCGGGCACCGCACCATCCCCCGCTGTACCTCGGGCGTCATGGTCGGCAGCGACGCCGTCGTCATCCGCTGCGGCGACGCCCGCGTCATGGTCCACGTCGAGACGTGGCGCGGGTTCCGCGGCGTCAAGGTCGACGAGATCTTCGTCCCCTCCGACCACTGGGGGCACCCGCACACCCACGCCTACACGGCACTGCTGTCATGAGGACGTACTTCCCGGCCGAGCCGGCGCGGCGCGCACTGCGCCGGCTCGCAGCAGACCGGGACCTCAGCATCTGCGCCCTCGCCGACAACATCGGCGTCGACCCCTGCACCATGCACCGGCTCTTCAGTCGCGACCGCATCCGCTGGGACGCGGCCGACCACATCGCGGTCGCGCTCGGCTACCACCCCTGCCAGCTCTGGCCCGAGTGGTTCGACCTGCCGGAGGTGACGCGATGACCACCGACGACCTCCGCGCGCTGC
This sequence comes from Mycobacteriales bacterium, assembly GCA_036382875.1. GTDB lineage: Bacteria > Actinomycetota > Actinomycetes > BP-191 > BP-191 > BP-191. Next base: position 18,097 of record DASVPJ010000035.1, on the reverse strand, counting down.
CGCCGGTCCTCGACGTGCCGACCGCCGGGCGACTGCTCGGCCTCGGCCGGTCCGCGGCGTACGAACTGGTTCTCGCGGGCGCGTGGCCGACGCCGGTCCTCCGGCTCGGCCGGCGCCTGCGGATTCCCACAGCGCCGCTCTTGGCACTTCTCGGCCTGTCCACAGATTCGCTCGCGGACGGTGCGGCGACCCAATGCGGTGCGACGATCGACGGGTCATCAACTGCCCCCGACTGCGATCTCACGTCAGGAGATCGCTCATGAGCAGCAGAAAGGAACCAGGCGTGCGCCAGCGGCACACCCGCAGCTGTCCTCGGTCCGAGGACGGCAAGGGCTACGCGTCGCACAAGTGCAAGGGCACCTGGGAGTACGTGCTCGAAGTCGGCAACGGCAGAACGAACCGCACGCAGGAGAAGAAGGGAGGCTTCGCAACGTACGAGGCGGCGCGGCTGGCCAAGGCGAAGCGGCTCGCGTCGCTGGTCGGTCGTCCGGCCAAGGCGCAGACGATGACGGTCGCGCAGTTCCTCGCCGAGTGGCTGGCGGCGAAGAAGCGGCTCCGTCCGTCGACGCGGGAGTCCTACGAGGACTACGTGGAGCGGCTGTGGGTGCCGCGGATCGGCTCGCTGCGCCTGGCGGCGCTGGAGTCCGACCCGCTGACCGTGCTGCGGATGTTCGACGACATCGCGGTCACGCCGAACCGGTGGGGGAACCTCCCGTCGCCGGCGACGATGAAGCGCATCCACGCGGTGTTCCGGGGCGCGCTGGGGTGGGGCGTGAAGCTGCGGTACCTCGCGTTCAACCCGGCGCTCGCGGTCGAGCTGGCGGAAGTGCCGAAGCCGAAGCTCGGTGAGTGGACGGCGGAGGACGCGGTCCGGTTCTGGGTGTTCCTCGACGGGGACGCCGAGGCCGGCCGCGAGCCGGAGCGGCTGCGTGCGCTGTACAAGCAGGCGCTCGCGACCGCCATGCGGCGCGGGGAGCTGCTCGGGCAGGAGTGGGGTCGCGACGTCGACCTCGACGAGCAGGTCACCGTCGTCACCGAGCAGCGGGTCAAGACCCGGGCCGGGATCGTCGTCGGTCCGCCGAAGACGAAGGCGGGCAGCCGTGAGATCGCGCTCGACGACGTGATGTCGGCGGTCCTCGCGGAGCACCGCGCCGAGCAGGAGGCCGAACGCGCCGCAGCGGGCGACGCGTGGGTGGAGACCGGGCTGGTGTACGTCAACGCCGACGGCACGCCGCTGAACCCGGACTACGTGAGCCGGCACTTCCAGACGCTGTGCCGCCAGGCCGGCGTCCCGGTGATCCGGTTCCACGACACCCGGCACGTGTCGATCACCCTCGCGCTGCTGGCCGGGGTGCTGCTCAAGGTCGTCAGCGCCCGCGCCGGGCACTCGTCCACCTGGTTCACCGCCGACCGCTACGTCTACGTGGACAGCGCGGTCAACCGCAAGGCGGCGGAGCAGATCGCGGCGGTGTTCGACCTCGGCGCCCACCGGAGCCGGAACGAACAGGCCGGGACGGCACCGGACGAGGGCGGACGGACCGGGAAGGAGGCCGTGTGACCGCGGTGTGACCAAACGCGGTTCCGGAGCCGAAGTACCGCGGTGAGCGCGGCGTCGCCAGACGCGAAACCGCAGGTCAGAGCGGAGGCTCCGGGATTTGAACCCGGGATGGGGGGTTACCCCAAACCGCATTAGCAGTGCGGCGCCATAGACCGGACTAGGCGAAGCCTCCCCGCGGCCCCGTCTCCGGAGCCGCAGCCCTCGATGATAGGCGAGCCGGCGGCGTAGCGTGGACCCATGCGCTGGTCAGGGATCAACCACCTTGCCATGGTCACGCCGGACATGGACGCGACCGTACGCTTCTACTGCGACGTCCTCGGCATGGAGCTCGCCGCGACGCTGGGCAACGGCGACCCGCAGGAGCCGTACCCGTACCGGCACTACTTCTTCCGCATCGGCGACGGCAACACGCTCGCGTTCTTCGAGTGGCCGGGCATCGACACGGGGGAGAAGAAGCCGGCCGGCATCCCGGCGCCGGGCCGGGAGTTCGACCACGTGTCGTTCAACCTCGAGACGGTCGAGGACCTGCTGGCCCTGCGCCAACGCCTCACCGAGCACGGGATCGACGTCACCCCGGTGATCGACCACACGATCATCTACTCGGTCTACTTCGACGACCCGGTGAACGGTGCCGCGCTCGAGGCGAGCGTGTGGGTGCGCGACCTCGACAGGGTGCCGTACTTCGGGGACCCGCAGCCGGTGCCGCAGGCGCAGGCCCACATCAAGGCCCACGACGCCGGGGCCCAGCCGCCCGGAGACCCCAAAGCGGCCATATAGGGCAGCCGCGTCACCCGGACGGGTCAACAGGCGACACCTCCGTACGGCCGATCACTGTTGCGTCCGAGAGTCCAGGCGAAGCGGAGCAACGCGGTGAGCGTCCAGCTGCACGAGGCGAGCATCAGGCCCGCCGCGATCCTCCCGATCGACGCCGCGACCCGGATCGTCGCCGCGCTCGAGAAGCTCGACGTGTCCAAGGGCGGCGTCTGGAACGCCACCCCCGGCGTCTGGCAGCGCTACGACAAGCCGTGGGACGGCCCGGCGGGCAGCCGCGGCGGCGCGGAGCTCGTCGGCTCGATCGCGGTGGTCTACGACCGCCCGCGCCGCAACGAGATCACGGTCTACAAGGCGACGCTGACCGCGGCCGGGAAGCTCCAGGGCTGGACGACCGACAAGATCTGCAACGACGCCCTCTCCTGGGCCGGCCTGACGCTCGCGTCCTGCCCGCGCGACGACATGGCCGAGCCGTCGAACGACCCGTTCAAGCGCATCCCGCGCCAGCGCAGCCTCACCGAGCTGCTCAACACCGACGTCCGGGAGCTGCTGCGGACCGACGTGCGCGACCTCCTCGGCCGCCGCGGCTAGCGGCTCAGACCTCCGCGAAGAGCCCGGCCAGCGACCCGTCCGCCTCCAGGCCCGGGCCGCTGAGCCGGAACCCCGGGTCGCCCTCGTCGGGGCTCGGCCCGTTCTCGTCGCGCAGCCAGCCCGTGAGAACGGCCTGGTAGACGCTGCGCATGTCGACGGTGAGACCGAGGTTGTCGGCGGGCAGCGTCGTCGAGCCGACGTCGGGGTGGTCGCCGTGCAGCCCCGGCACGAGCCGCATGCCGGACGCGGCGGTGGCGGGCGGGCCCGCGAGCAGCATGGGGGCAGCCGCGCCGTGGTCGGTGCCGCCGGCGTTCTCGCCGATCCGCCGCCCGAACTCGCTGAACGTCATGACGAGCGTCCGGTCGGCGACCGCCGGGTCGAGCGGCCCGATCGGCGTGGTGCCGTCGATGGTCACCGCGGTCCCGCCCTTGGTGCCGAACCAGAACGCCTCCAGCGCCTGGTCGAGGTCGGTCAGGAGCTGCTCGTGCAACGGCACCTGCGTGGCGTGCGTGTCGTAGCCCGACGTGGTGACGAACACCACCTCGACGCCGAGGTCGGCGGTGAGCAGCGTGCGCGCGGTGAGCAGGTAGTCGGCGAGCCCGCCGGGCTGCGCCGCCAGCAGGCCCTGGGTGTCCGCGTCGAGCCGGACGGTGGCGGCGCACATCTCGCCGTACGACGCCCGCAACGGGTCGAGCGCGGTGTGCTGGGCGAACCGGCCGAACACCTCGTGCCGCTTGAGCGCCTGCGGCGTGACGCCGTCGGCGAAGTGCGTGTGCCCGAGGTTGTTGACCTGCACGCCGGAGTAGCGCTCGCCGCGCAGGGCGTACGCGAGCTGCCCGCCGATGCCGACGGCCCGCATCTGGTCGTCGGGCACGCCGACCCGGTCGAGGTGGCGGCCGAGCCAGCCGCCGTTGCCGAAGTCGTCCGGGGTGCCGGCCTGCCAGATGTCGTTCGAGGTGAAGTGGGAGTAGTCGTGGTTCGGGTAGTCGACGCCCTGCACGACGGCGAGCCGGTCGTCGCGGTAGAGGGCGTGCAGCGTCTTGAGCGACGGGTGCAGGCCCATCGACCCGTCGTCCGTGCCGCGGTCGAGCGGCAGCAGCGACGACGCCGGCAGGCCGATGGTCGGCCGCACCTGGTCGTAGACGGCACGGCGCGCGCCGTTGCGCGGGACGACGGTGTTGAGGCCGTCGTTGCCGCCGCCGAGGTCGAGGACGACGAGCCGCCGCCGCGCGGCGGCCTGCGGTCCGGCCGCGGCGAACGCGCCGCCGAGCAGCGGGGAGAACGCGTACAGGCCGACCGCCGCGCCCGCGCCCTTGAGGACCGACCTCCGGCTGACCGTCGCCATCACATGACCTGCCAATCGGGGCTGGTGCCGACGAGGACGAACATGCCGATCTGCTTCTGGATCTCGTCCGTGGTGCCGGGGTCGTCGAGGTACTCGCGCAGCCGCAGCGTGGTGTTCGTGGTGAAGCCGTCGAGGCCCATGTACGCCGCCCAGCCGGCGAGGTCGCCGGAAGCGGGCAGCGGGAACGCGAGCGACAGCCCCGCGTTGTGGAAGTACTGGACGATCGTGTAGACGACGTCGTACCGCGCGAGCGTGCTCACCTGCGACAGCCAGTCGAGGCCGTGCGGCCAGCCGCCGACGTTCGGGGGCAGCAGCGGCGCCTGCAGCGTTCGCTCGACGATGGGCTGGATCGCGTTGGGCCAGAGCAGCGAGCCGTACACGGTGGGGTTCGGGTACCCGAGCGCCTTCGCGGCGTGCACCATCACCTCGACCGGCGAGCGGACGAGCCGCCGCGCCGGGTCGGCCTCCCGCCAGCCGGGGTGCAGCAGCATCGTGCGGACCGCCGCCTTGAGGTCCCACGCGTCGTTCGCGCGCAACGCCGCCGCGACGTCCTCGACGACCGGGTCGGAGGAGGCGAGGCCGGTGACCTCGTAGCCGAACTGCTGCACGAGCTTGTACGCGACGAACCGCGACGCCGTACGCCCGCCGTCGTGCGCGAGCGCCGCCTCGGTGACCTCGCGGTACTCCAGCGCCTCCTCCGGGCTGCCGGGCGCGTGCCCGCCGATCGAGCGGCCCAGCACGGTCTTGACCGACGTGTCGTGCCGGGTCGGGTCGAACTCCGAGAGCCGGGTGACGGTGTTGAAGATGAACCCGGTGAACGCCTTCGCCGCCTCGCGGATGTCCGTCTCGCTGTAGACCTGCGGGACGGTGCCGAGCGTGAACAGCTCGAGGAACTCCCGCGCGTAGTTCTCGTTGACCCCGCCCGCGTAGTTGGCGACGCCGCTGAGCCAGACGACCATCGCGCCGTCGACCGTCATGGCGTTCGCGAGCGTGCGGAACGACCCGAGGGCGTTCAGGCGCAGCGTCCGGTTCTGCATCATCACGGCGCCGACGTCGGGCGAGCCGATCGCGGCCGTCGCGAAGTGGTCGTGCCAGAACAGCGTCATCCGCTCCTCGAGCGGGTACGGCGTCGTGCGCATCCGCTCGAGCCACCAGCGGTACGCCTGCCCGGCGTCCGACGTCTGGAAGTCCTGCACCGCCTGCTCGGCCTCGTCCACCTGCGGCAGCCGGCCCGAGCTCCCGGGCGGGCCGGGCGGGAACAGCGAGTCGACCACCGCCTCGTACGGCTGCCCGGTCCAGGTGTCGAGGTCCTTCCGCGTCGCGCCGAACGCGGCCCGGCCGAACAGGCGGGAGACGTCCGCGCGGGTCGCCGTGGCGCTCATCGCGCCGGCGCCGTCTGCACGCGGAGGTTGCCGATCATCGACTCGTGCAGCGAGCAGTAGAACGGGTAGACGCCCGGCGCCAACGTCGCGACGCGGGCGACCTCGACCCGCTCGCCGGGCCCGGCCGGCGGCGAGCCGAAGATGCGCAGGCCGCCGGCGAAGTTCCGTGAGACGAGGTCGTGGGACAGCGTCGGGTCGGCGTTCGTGAGCGTCAGCGTGTCGCCCCGGAACACCGTGACCTCCGAGACCACGAACCTCGCGGCCACGGTGACGACCTGGTGCGGGACCGGGGCGGGCAGGGCACGGGCAGGGGCGGCGGGCACCGCGAGCGCGCACAGCGCGATGGCGGTCCCTCTGGCGCGACCGTTCATGCCCCGGGAACGGTAAGGCCGTTGTTTCGTTTCGCTACGTCCGACGGAGGCCGCTCCGGGCGGGAGCCGGAGGCGGCCCCGGCAGCGCGCCGTCGGTCCGACATGCAGGGACCAAGGTCCCGCGCAATGGCCCGTTCAGACCACGACTTTTGACACGCGAGAGCCCTTCAGGGGTAAAGCGGCCGTCCCGAGAATGCCGTATGCGACCGTTGCGCGTCCTCGTCCGGGCAGGGCTCGCGTTCGGGCTCGTCGTCGCCGCGTCGGCACCGGCGTACGCCGGCGTCAGCCCGCAGGGCGACACCGCCGCGCCCTGGCCACCGGCGTGGAACACGTACCGGATGGCCGACGGCAGCGCGGTCCAGGACGTGCTCGGCGACGAGAACCCGAACAACGCCGACCTCTCCTCCGGCCCCTGCTCGGGCACCGGCTGCACCGGTCCCTCGCCGACCGTCTACTACGCGTCCGACGGCAGCACGGCGTTCTTCCGGATGCGCCTCGCGGTCGACCCCAGCGACGCGACGAAGGGGGGCCTCGCCGGCAACGCGTACCTCACCCAGATCGCCGTCAACGGCACCGTGGTGGCGGTGGCCGGCGTGGACGGCAAGAGCGCCTCGGTCGACTACGTCTACGTCGCGAGCGCGCCGGGCACGACCGTGACGCAGGTCTACACGTGGCCGTTCACCTCGCCGTCGAACGGCATGCGGGTCGTGCCGGACGGCGCCGGCCACTACTTCCTCGACTACCAGGTGCCGATCGCGCGGCTCACCGCCGTCTCCGGCGGCGCGCTCACCGCGTCGACGCCGGTGCAGCTCTACTACGGCTCCTCCGCGGCCGCGAACCTCGCCACGCTGAACAAGGACCTGATGCTCGGCGACGCGACCGCGGTGTCGTTCGCGAACCTGGCGGTCGTCTCGTTCACCCCGGCGACGCTCGCCGTGACGAGCGGCGCGACGCTGACGTCGGGACCCTCGCCGACGGTCGGCCAGACCAGCCGCTACACCGTCACGTGGACGATGACGAACGGCGGCGGCGGCGAGCTCTCGTCGGCCACCGCGTCGGCGACGTTGCCGGCGGGCGTGACGTTCGTCTCGGGACCCGGCGTGTCCGCCAGCGGCTCGACGGTGACGTGGTCGCCGGGGACGGTGCTCCCGGGGCAGACGAAGACCGTGACGTTCGTCGTCGACCTCGTGCCGACGTCGGCGGGCCCGACGACGCCGTTGCTGTCGGCGGTGTCCGCGTCGGCGACCGACGTCGGCACGGCGGGCGCGCGCACCGCGTCCGCGCCCGCGCTCACCGTCGGCCCGGTCGCGGCGGCGCCGCCGGTCAACGGCGTGCCCGCCGCCGCGGACGACACGCTCACGGTCGCCGAGGACGCGTCGGCGGGTGTCGACGTGCTGGCCAACGACACCGACGACGACGCGCTGACGGTGACCGTCACCGGCGCGCCGGCGCACGGCACGACGTCGGTGGCGGGCGGCACGGTGACGTACACGCCGGCCGCGAACTACGCCGGTCCCGACTCGTTCACCTACACCGCGTGCGACCCGTCGGCCGCCTGCGACACCGCGACCGTCACGGTGACCGTGACGCCGGTGAACGACCCGCCGTCGGCACCGGCGCCGTCGTCGTTCACGACGCCGGAGGACACCGCGCACAGCGGCACGCTGCCGGGCGGCAGCGACGTGGACGGCGACCCGCTGACGTTCTCGGTCGTCACGCCGCCGGCCCACGGGACGCTGACGGTGAACCCGGGCGGCACGTACACGTACACCCCGGAGCCGGACTACGCGGGCGGCGACACGTTCACGTACCAGGTCTGCGACCCGGCGCCGCTCTGCGCCGCGGCCGTCGTGACGGTGACGGTGACCGCGGTCAACGACGCGCCCGCGCCGCTCGCCGGCACCACGGTCACCACCGCGGAGGACACGCCGGTGTCCGGCTCGCTGCCCGCCGGGTCCGACCCGGACGGCGACCCGCTGGCGTACTCCGTCGTGACGCCGCCGGCGCACGGCACGGTCGTGGTGGAACCCGACGGGACGTACACGTACACCCCCGACGCGAACTACTCCGGCGGCGACACGTTCGGGTACCGGGTCTGCGACGCCGGGCCGCTGTGCGCCGCGGCGGTCGCGACGGTGACCGTGACGCCGGTGAACGACCCGCCGGCGGCGCCGGCCGGGACCTCGTTCTCCACGCCGGCGGACACGCCGCACACCGGCACGCTGCCCGGCTCGACCGACCCCGACGGCGACCCATTGACGCACTCGCTCGTGTCCGGCCCCGCGCACGGCACCGTGGCGGTGAGCCCGGATGGCACGTTCACGTACACGCCGGAGGCGGGCTACGCGGGCGGCGACGCGTTCACGTACCAGGTCTGCGACGGGGGCGGCCTCTGCGCCTCGGCCGTCGCGACCGTCACCGTGCTGGCGCCCGGCAACGTCGCGCCGGTCGCCGCCGACGACACGGCCACGACGGCGTTCGGCGCGGCCGTGACGATCCCGGTGCTCGCGAACGACGTCGACACCGACGCGCTCACCGTCACCGCGACGTCCACTCCGGCGCACGGCTCGGTGGCGGTCGTCGCGGGCGGCGTGACGTACACGCCGGCGCCCGGGTTCAGCGGCACGGACTCGTTCACCTACACCGCCTGCGACCCGACCGACGCCTGCGACGGCGCGACCGTCACGGTGACCGTGGCGCCGAAGCCGAACGCCGCACCGGTCGCCGACGCGGGTAGCGACGCGAGCACGTTGCCGCCCGCCTTGGTGCACCTCGACGGCACCGGGTCGAGCGACCCCGACGGTGACCCGCTGACGTACGCGTGGACGCAGGTGGGCGGCCCGGCGGTGACGCTGCTCGGCGCCGCGACGGCGACGCCGTCGTTCTCGCTGACGCAGCCGGGGACGTACCTGTTCTCGCTGACCGTCTCCGACGGCTCGCTCACGTCGACCGACACGGTGACCGTCGCGGCGGCGTTCGTGGTCGTCGACGACGTGCCGCCGGACTGCACCGACGTCACCGTCACCGCGAACGGCGCCACGGTCACCGTCACGCCCGACTGCGACAGCGTCGTGGACGGCGCGACCATCGTGATCGTGGACGGACCCGACCACGGCGACGCCGAGGTGCTGGACAGCGGCGCCATCCGCTACGTACCCGACCCCGGCTGGACCGGCTCCGACCGGCTCACGCTGCGGATCTGCAACCGCCTGCAGTGCACCGAGACCGTCATCACGGTGCTGAACGGGTCCGTCGCGCGCCCGTCGCGGCTGCCGAGCACCGGCAGCGGCACGGAGGTGCTCGTGCCGCTCGGCGTGCTGCTCGTGCTGGCCGGTGTCGGGCTGCAGCGCCGGAGGGCGTGCTAGAGGTCGAGCCGCATCACGACGCGCCGCAGCGTCGGGTGGGTGAGCTGGGTGAAGCCGGCCGCCCGGAAGACGTTGCGGCTGCCGACGTGCAGCTCGCCCCACGTCACGACCTTCTCCGGCGTGGTGATCATCGGGTACGCCTCCAGCGCGCGGGCGCCGCGTTCGCGGGCGTAGTCGACGGCGGCCTCGGCGAGGGCGTAGCTGATGCCGCGGCGCCGGTAGCCGGCGCGGACGACGAAGCAGGTGACGGCCCAGACGCTCTCGTCGGCCTTGTCCTCGCCGGGCCGGTCCTTCCACGGGATCGGCATGCGGAGCAGGCGGCCGTACGCCGGGCGCGGCTCGACCGCGCACCAGCCGACCGGCTCGTCGCCGAGGTACGCCACCAGACCCGTCGTGCGTCCGACGCCGGGGTCGCCGCAGCCGGTCTGCTCGAAGAGCCGCCCGGCGAGCTCCTCGCGCGGCATGTGGCCGAGCCAGCCGTCGGTGTGCTTGTACCGCTGGCACTGGCACGCGGCCGCGTCGCCGCGCTGCCCGAACACGGTCTGGACGTCGTCCCACGACGCCTCGTTCGCCGGCACGATCCGCAGGTCCACGCCGGTCAGCCTGCCACGGCGCCGGTCGACCGGTGCTACGGCTTCCCGGACATCCCCTCGGCGTTCGGCTGCCTCCTCGCCGCGCCGGAGAGCGCCGCGCCGGTGGTCTCCACGGGCGGTGTCCACGGGCGGTGTCCACGGGCGAGGCCGGGACGTCGGTCACCGTGCCGGCTTGCTGGTCCGCGAGGGCCGCCCCGGCACGGTCGTCCCGCTGCTGCCCGGCCGGCTTCGGCTACGACGACCTCCAGAGGGCGACGACGTTCGTCGTCGTGTGCCGCTGCGGATCGTGGAGTCGTTGCCGTACGACCCGCGGCGTTGCACCGGCGCGCGGATATCGCCGCCGCTGGTGAACCCGTTCAGGTAGGCAGGTCACGGCGGGCCCGCGCCGAAGAGCCCGTCATCTGTCCGCCCCTCACGGAGGAGAACGCGAATGCGTACCCGTCGCCTCACCCTGTCCAAGGAGTCCCTCACCGAGCTGCGTACCGAGGAGATGACGTCCGTCGTCGGTGCCGCGCAGCAGCAGGTCACGCCGATCGTGCAGTGCGTCGAGAACGTGGCCAGCCTGGTCATCCGCTGCCTCAGCGTGTTCGACCCCTGCCCGACCAAGTAACGCGTTCGACAGGCGTGGGTTCGCGGGCGCTCTCCGGGGCGCCCGCGGATCCCTCGTCGTCCGGTCGGGAGGCAGCGTAAGCGGCAAGGTCGTCGTGAACCGGATGATGTCGCTCGACGGCTTCATCGCCGGTCCCGGCGACAGCATGAAGTGGCGCGGCCGGCCGCTGGCCCACTTCGTCGCGCCGGGCGATTTCGCGGAGGTCGCCGCGGCGACGGGCGCCATGCTCGTCGGCCGCCGTACGTGGGACGTGGGCGCGGCGATGGCGGCCGAGGAGCCGGGCAGCACGGACTACCCGTTCTCCGGGCCGATGTTCGTCCTGACCCACCGGCCGCTCGACGCGCCGAGCCCTGGCGTCACCGTTCTGAGCGGCGACATCGGCGCGGCCGTTGCCACGGCTCTCGATGCCGCGGGCGGCAAGGACCTCGAGATCCTGGGCGCCGACGTCGCGGCCCAGTGCCTGCGCCGGGGGCTCGTGGATGAGCTGCTGGTGTACCTGCTGCCGGTATTGCTCGGTGACGGCGTCCGCCTCGCCCCGCCTGGCCTGGGGGAGGTGGGGCTGGAGCTGGTCAGCACCGCGCGGTCGGGTCAAGCCGCCATGCTCCGGTTCCGCGTGCTGCGGTAGCCGCGCCGGCTCGCCGCCACGGCCTGCGGTGGGTAAGCGGAGGGCGAGGGATTCGAACCCTCGATGGGTGTAACCCCATAGCGGTTTTCAAGCGGCAAGATCAACTTCCGAGCGGGTCCGGGGCAGTTGGTGACACACCGCCTGACCTGCGGTTTTGCTAATCGACGTGACACCGCGTCCGCCCCGATCCGGGGCCGTCCGCGGTCACATGTGACCGCGATGTGACCGCACTCGCCCCTCGACGGCCCGCGCGGAGCGGACCTACGATGGTCGTCGTGGGAGCGGCCCTCGGCACGTACGACCTCTGGTACGACGCCAGCACCGTCGGGGCTAACCTCATTGTCGAGTGCCGAATCTCACACGGCCCGCGCGCCGCCGATCCGACGTTCGATCCGCATCCTGGCGACGTAGTGAGCATCGGTGATGCTGACGAGCCTCCGTTGCGCGGTCGGGTCGTCGCTCGACGCGGCGATCAAGTCAGGGTTCTCGTCGCGGTCGTCGGGGTGCGCTGACGGAGCGCGGAGGGCCCGCGATCAGGGACCGCCGCCAACCTCCCCCCATCCGTGAGTGGTGGCGTTTCACGGCACTCCAAACGCGACGCGGTCGTCCCGCGTTTAACGCCGTCGGTCCGCGCGGGTATGCATCACATCAACCGCGAAGTGCTTCTTGGTAAGGGTACTTAGCAGCCAGCGCCAATTGGAACGCCTGGAAGGCAGGAACGCGTTCGAGCGGCGCGTAGTCCTCGATAAGCGTTGCGACATTGATTCGGCGCGCAACTAAAGAAGCGGCGAACTTCTTGCCGCGGCGTCCGCCTGGGTTACCAGCCGCGGCGCGCAGCAACTGCTCCAGCTCACGTTTGGGGTCCGCCAGCGATGAGACGTCGCCGATGGCAGGCACGGCCACGTCAGCGTCGGGTCTGTCGGCAGCCTCAGCGATAGCCTTGGCGCTAATGAGCAACCAAGCCTCGGTCATGCGGACTGGGATCACCGGGACGACGCCCGCAGGCGGACTTCCGAACTCGGCAAGGCGCTCCTCAAAACTGATTGACTCAGCGTCGCGATGAACGAATAGCAGCATCGCGTCGGATCGGTGGTCACGAAGGAACGCGCTGACCGGGCCCTTGCGCTTTCGGAATACCGGTTCCAACAACTCAACCTGCGGATCCAACCTATGGATCGCCCACTCAATAATCGGCACGAGGACGCGGTCCGTCCCTCCGTCGGCGACCACCTCGTACGTGAGCTGCCGGTTCAACTGACCGACCCGAACTCGAACGTCAACTGATCGCGCAACTCTTTCCGCACTGGAGACCCGCCGATGAAGTCCGCGACAGCTTGCGGATCCTTCGCCAGCGGGCCGGCCGTTGCGGCCCGATCACGCCACGTCCCGGCCACCGGACGGAAGACACTCGTCTGATCCAGTCCAGACTTTGCGTATTCCGCGAAGATCAAGTCGTCCGGGCTGAGCCGTCTCGCGACCTCGGGCGAATGCGTGTTGACGATAACCTGCCGAAGTGGATTCTCCTCTCCGACAGGCTCGTCAAGGTCGACAGCATAGTCGTAGAGCAGATTGACCAAGTTGGGAATCCGCGAGGGGTGGATGCCGTTTTCCGGCTCTTCGAAGCACAGAACTCCGCGGTCGCCGGTGTCGACCAGCATCATCGCTAGCGCGACGTACCGCAGCGTCCCATCGGACAAACTGCGGCCGTAGAGCCAGTTGTCTACCCCTGGAACCTTCGCGCGCAGCACCAACTGGTCCCTTGCCTCGTCGGCATAGACATCTAATTCGCTCACGTCGCTGTTGAGCTCGCGAAGCCGGTTTACGACCTCCACGCGGGCGTAAGGATTCTTCTGCTGCAACGCAGCGAGTGTCGCGGCTAGGTGTCCGCCCGACGCTGACACGTGCGGCGGGGCTCCGCGCCGATCGGGGGCTCGCATCGCGCTCGGCTCAAGTTGCAACAGCCGCCACGACGACATCTCTCGCTTCGCCGCCAGCACCGTCGGGTAGTCGAACGTGTTGGTTCCGCCGACGACGGTCAACGGACTGGTACCAACGGGTGCCGGTCGCCCGCGGCTGCCGCCGTCGCCGTGCAACACGATCCGATCCTTGCTCGTGGAGATTAGTGGACCACCTCGCCGTGCCCCCACCGCGACCGACTGCCGGAAGGCCCGCGAGCTTGGAAAGCCAGTGAACTTCGCGTAGTCGCCGAGCGTCGCGTGTGAGAGGTGCTCGCTGTCGACCAGCAGCCGGTCGTAGTCAGGCTGGTAACGCAGCCGGACCGTGTACGTGAGCAGCGTGGTCGACGGCCGTGCCGTCTGGCCGAAGTCGTCAACGTTGTCCAGCGAGACGATCATGTCCGCCGACAACTCGATGCTGTTATCGGCGTTGCGGCCGAACACCAAGTCCAGCGGCGAGTAACTGCCCTCGGAGGACCGGCGTACTTCCGTAGCCGCCTGGTGTATGTCCCGGTCCGCAAGCAGGCTAAGAAAGTGGATCGCGTCGAACAAGTTGCTCTTGCCGACACCATTGTGGCCGACAACGCAGGTGAGGGCTCCGAACCGGACCTCGCTGTCGCGGATGCTCTTGAAGTTCTTGACCCGCAGGGCTACTAGCATTCCGCCTCCATGCTGCGCGCCGAGGTCCGCGATCCTGCTCGTCCAGACGCTTGGGCGACTCGCACCGAATCAACGTAGGGCAACGCGCGCAGAACTCCATGCGGCAGCGCCAGGACGCGACACGGAGAGCCGCGGTCCAGCGCGGATACCGTTAGGGGCGACTGCGCGTGATGCAAGACGGCGCGGTCAGACGTGGAAGCGCTCACGTCCGCATTGTCGCAGGGCGTGCCGCGCCGTGGCGCGAGGTGAGAGCGCCGTGGGCCGCGCGCCCCGCGGGCAGGCCGTAGCCTGCCCGCTCCTCCTGTCCGTAGGGGTCGTAGAGGCTCCTAGGTCAAGGGCCGCCGGAGGCGGTCGCGCAGCGACGCGCGCAGCGCGCCCTTGACCTTGGAGGGGCGACCCCGCAGGATGCGCGGCCCGCGGCGCTCGACCGCACGCGACCAGGCGCGGCTTCTGCCGGCTACCCGTCGTGCCGCGAGACCACAAGTCGTTCCCGCGCCCGTACCGCTACTTGCTTGCTCCGGCGGCCGCTCGATACTCCGGATGTGAATCCAGTTCGATGTCGATCCAGCGAATTACTTCGCGGCACGCGGTGACAACGTTACGTAAAGCGGGCCTTGAGATCGTCATCCGGCCATTCTGAACCGTGATGTCTAACGCCTTTAAGTCCGCTACAAGTTGCGTCGAGTTCTTTCGTGCCTGGCGCCTCGTCAACTCTCCAAGACCGTGCGCCGCGGCATTGCGTGCGTTGACGGCCGCATTGAACGGCTTCCACACCGGGGAATTTCTAAGGCCGATACCGAGCCAGTCCTTGTAATGGTCAGCGAGGCTGTGCCACGTCGACAGCGCCCTGTCTTCGGCGCCGATCACAATGCTTTCGATAAGTGGTGAGCGGGGTTTCGGCGTGTCGTGCTCAAGACATCGCACCAACTCCATCGACGCGTACGCCTCCGTTATCGAGACCAGGCGAAGCAACGTCGCCTGTGCTCTTACCTGCTCCGGCGACGCGTAGTCTGATCCGCCTCGCAATCGACCGCGTATCGACGGGGTTGTCGCGAGCAAGGCCTCCTGGCGCAGATGCTGAGCGAATGCGGTCATCAATAGGTGCGTTGATCGCTCTGCTGCCGCCGAGGGGACGCTCGGGACCGATGGGGCGGTCATCCTAGCGTTTCCATCGCCCACGCGGCGCGGAGTTGGTCAAGGCGCGAATCCGCAGCCGCATTCACCGCGCGTTCGTCCCCGAGCGCGCCCAGCGCGATAATTAGCGTTGGGCGATGTACCGGCACGGTCCGTCGTAGTGTTTCGTCAATATCAGATGCAGTGACGAGACGACGCCTGGCCAAGGCGAGAGCCGCCTCTGCCGCTACACCCGGGTGTTCGCTACGTAGCTGCCGGAGTAGCCATGTTACGTGGCTCCGTTCCTGAGTCTGCCTGCGGCGAGAAACATCGCCGGCAACAGACGCGATCCATATTGCCTGCCACGCGCTGGTGATTCTGCTTTCGCAGATCTCATCCAGAACTCTCAGGGTTGCACGGCGATCAAGTCGCGAACACGCGCTGAGGTACGCGGCCACCTCCGGTGTTAGCGAAGGCTCGTACACAAGAATTTCGATCACACCACGGAGCGCGTCGGTCTCTTCCGCTTTGGCAAGGACGTGAAGCGCCTTTTTGAGCAGCACTGCGGTAACACGCGCCGACTCTTGCTGCTGGACTTCGTCGTCTTCGTCCTCACGCATCCAGTAATCGACTACACGGCGCGCCGCTTCTACTTGTTCTGCCGAGACCTCTGGCTCTACGGAGTCACCGGCACCTTGCGAGATTTCCGCCTCATCGAAGTCCCCCCCCTGGCCAGAGTTCGCGTGTTGTTATATCACCTGCGCCATCTTCGTCTGAGTACTCTGCGGTATCCCACGGATCGAGCGGCTCAACGCCCAGGGCGCTGAATAGCTCGGCTTCGCGAGTTGCGACCGCCGTGAGACTCGCCTCGTAGCGCGCACGACCGGGAGTTCGCGTCTTTGCCTCGTTGAGAACAAGACCTAAATCCCTCGCCGCGCGGTCGAGCAGCTCCCACGCCTCAAGCGCCTCTTCGTACGTTTCACACGCCACACGGAAATCGTCGGCAAAGCGCCACACGTTGAAGCCAGCGCGCGTAAGGTGACGCCGGATCGGTTCAATGTAGACTTCTGCGAGTGCATCGCTGACTAGGTTCAGTTGCGGCAGGCCGAACTGTCGCCCGGTTGACCCGCGAATAACTTCGATAGCGGTCGTGATTGCTAAGTCGTCACCCGTCTGCGCGATAATCTCGGTGACTAGCCGCTCGTGGTCGATGTATTGGTAGAATGCGCTAACGTCGCTCTTCAGGACATACGCGCAACCATCGACGGCAAGCGGTGCGCGTTGGAAGGCCTCGTATGCGTCATGGGTTCGTGGAAATGACGGGAGGTCTTCTGCCAGCACGCTCACTGCTGCCCTGTATGACAATCGATCCAGTAACGACATGAACGTGAGCGGTCTAGCGCCTCCCGAGACTTTTCGCGCTAGGATGGTGTCATCGGGACTGGGAGTGAACCCCCGACGCGTCGCCGCCTTAAACCAGTTCACAACGTGTCGCTCATGGCTGCGAAGGGCGAGGTCACCCCACCGCGGCGGGAGCAGGCGGTTCAACGTCGTCAGTTCATGTCCGACTACCGCGTCCCAGTCAATCCGGTCGCGAACGTCCTTCGGAAGTTCCACGATTGACATCATCGGTTGAAGTCCCCTGCGGCGCTAGAACTACACCCGACAACAAGTAGTTGCTGGTCTGCCTGCACATCGTGCCGCGCTCGTCCCCGCGAGTCTTGTGCAGCCAGCTGCCTCGGCGGCGATCCGGCCGGGTGGTAGGTCGTCACGGCGCCTGGCTGACGGGCGTCCAAGGTGGTCGGGAGGCGCGCTGCACTCGTCCTCGATCTCGGAGGGGCCGCAGGATGCGCCCGCGGCTCTCGGCGTCGAAGTTGACCCAGAGTTCTTCGTAGCTGTGGACAACGCGGCGACCTGCTTCGGCTTTCCACAGATTCCGGATGGGTCTTGCGCGTCAGTGGTAGCGCGGGTTCGACTAACAACATGTTAAAAGTCGGGTGGTTGCGCGACGTCGTCCAGCCGGGCCATGAGCTGACTGGGCTTGGCGTCGAGCGCGAGGCTCAGGCGAACGATCAGGCCGAGCGTTGCGCTGTGGCGGCCGGTCTCGATCTGCGACAGGTAGCCGACGGTGATGCCGGCGCGTTCGGCGACGGCGACCTGCGTAAGCCCACGGCGGTGTCGCAGTTCCTTCACCCATGCGCCGAACACGCGCCGTACGCGCTGGTCCCACTCGTCGTCCGGCACGACGCGAATCGTACGGACCGCACCCGACTCGAACTCCGCAGCGGCGCGTATCTCGCGCTGCTCCATGTCGACGGGAGGACGCATGACGGCACAGACGGTTGTTGACGAGGTTGACCGAACCTTCCTGGTGCTGCGGGTCGCAGCCGCGAAGGACGGTTCGTCGGGCGAGGGCTACGGCACGCGGTGGTGCGCGCACGTCTGCGACCCGGCGAGCCCGCTCGCGGGGCTGTACGCGTTCGCGGACACGCTCGCGGAAGCGCGGGACGCCGTCGCCGTGCTGGCGTGGACGGCGGTCATGGCGGGCGAGCTGCTGCCGTTCGGACTGAGCGCCGACGACCTGGCAGGCATCCACGTCGCGGTGACGACGAGCACCGCGTACGACGCGTTGTGGCTGACGGCTGCCGTCGCCAACGACGCGGCGTAGGGGCGCCATGACGACGGAGCAATCCGCGTGCCGGCCGCGGCTGGTCAGCGGACGAGAGGACGAGCCGTACTCGTCGTGGGTGCGCCGTGCCCACTGCGCGGGGCGGGGCGACGTGTTCTCCGACGAGAGCCGGAGCGACGACGCGTTGGCCATCTGTAGCGCGTGCCCGGTACGGCGGCAGTGCCGAGGCTGGGCGCTGACGAACGCCGTGGACGGCGTAGCCGGCGGCATGACGCTCGCGGAGCGCATCGCGTGGCGGAAGGAGTCGGGGCGGCCGGAGCCGAGCGTCGCTGTCGAGGACTTTCTTGGCGCCGTGCTCGCAAGCGCCGACCGGTCGTGGGGACGCGGTCGCTCGGAGGCGATCCTGAACGCGGTGGCCCGCTGGACCGGCGACGGTGAGTCTGGACGGACGATCGCGCTACGCCTCGGCGTCACCCGTCGAACCGTCAACCGCCTGCGCGCCCGATGCCGCGAACGGAAGATGATCGCC